>NZ_JBFAAF010000023.1:0-16045 GCF_040639595.1 Micromonospora sp. NPDC023814 | reverse complement strand
CGCGGTCCTGACCGGCACTGCACCCACAGCGGCCGGACATGACAGCGGCACGCCCGCTGCCGCGGCCGCAGCCGCGGGCATGGCGGCACCCAAGCCGGGGCGCGGCGCGAAGCACCGGGCGCAGCCGCCAGCCAAATCGGTACGCCCGGCCAGCGGCCCTGCCGGAGACACCCGCCCGGCGGCCGAGTCGACCCCGACACGGCGGCGGTGGTCACGGCTCACCGACGCACGCTTCGTCGTCGCGCTGATCGTGTCCCTCAGCGTGCTGGGCGTAGCGATCGCGTTCGGGAACGCCCCGAGCGACCAGCCGCAGGTGCCCAGCGCAAATACCGGGACCGACGCCCGGAGCAACCAGCCGCAGGTGCCCAGCGCAAATACCGGGACCGCGACCCCGAGCAACCAGAAGCCCAGCGCAACGGCCGCGACCAAGACCCCGAGCAACCAGAAGCCCAGCGCAACACCCGGGACCAAGGCCCCGAGCGGCCAGCCCGGCCGGGTGGTGATCAAACTCGAGGACGTCCGGGTGCGCACACCGTCGAAGCTGGCAGCGGTTCGCCTCGCAGAACCAGGTGCCAAGCACTACGTCGACCGGGGGTTCAGCATCGCCAGCCTTCCCGACCCGCTCACCGGAGCAGTGCTGATCCCCGGCGCCAGCAACGACAAGCGACTAGGCGCCCCGGCGGACTACCTGGCCTTCGACCTCGCACACGACGCCACAGGGTACGTCGCCTTTGACAGACGCGGAGCACCGGAGATGGACAACTGGTGGCCGGCATGGCTGCACCAGCAAGGCTTCAAACGCACTGACATGACCATCAAGACCACGGACAAGGACCAGGGTTACCTCGTCGTGTTCACCAAGAAGATGCCCGCAGGACGTGTCACGCTCGGACCGAACGCGGCAACGACCGAATCATCAACCACCTACATCACGCTCATAACCGCTGGATGATCACTCCGTGACAACGTGGCTGTACGTCCCTCACCCGGCTGCCTGGCGGCAGCACAGAGGTTGTGTCGAGGTTGTCCCAGATCAGCACGACCCGGAGCGTCAGGATGCGACGTCTTGCGGGGTGGTCGGCCCACATCGGATCCAGACCAACCATGTGGACGCTCTCGAGGAAGGATTCGGAGACAGGTGACCACGGACAACTCGGTCCAGTCGGGCGGCATCGACCCCTCCGTCCCCACTGCTGCGGGCATGTACGACTACTACCTGGGCGGCAAGGACAACTCCGCAGCCGACCGCCGAGCCGCGAACAAGGTGCTCGCAGCGGCTCCCGAGGTGATTCTCATGGCACGGGAGAACCGCGGGTTCATCCAACGTGCGGTGCGATTTCTGGCCCGCGACGCGGGCATCCGCCAATTCCTCGACATCGGCAGTGGCCTGCCCACCCAGGGCAACGTCCACGAGATCGCCCAAGCTGAGGCGCCAGACGCACGCGTGGTCTACGTCGACAACGATCCGAAGGTGTTGGCCCGCTCGCGCGCCTTGAAGATCACCGAGGCCAGGAACACGAGCGTGGTCACGGCAGACCTGCGCGACCCGGATGTCATCCTCAACCACCCCGACACCCTGGCGCAGATTGACTTCGACCAGCCAATGGCCATCCTGCTGGTGGCCGTCCTTCACTTCATCGACGACCAAGCTGACCCGTACGCGATCGTCGCCCGCCTCCGCGACGCCATGGCCCCGGGTAGCTACCTTGTCATCAATCACGCCACCGCCGACCCCAGGCCGGACAACGCTGGTGGCGCCGCGGAGGTTTACAAGAACACCAAATATCCGTCCACACACCGTACGCGCGATCAAATCGAACGCTTCTTTGACGGCGTACACCTCATCGATCCCGGCCTGGTGATCGTTTCCGATTGGCGGCCCGACACCGAAACCGACATCAGTCCGGAGGAGGTCTGGATCCTCGGCGGAGTAGGGCGAAAGCCGGCTGCCGATGAATCTCGATCTTCACGGATCTGACGGGTCTGCCCACCCTCGCATCACCCTCTGTCGGCAGGGCTCAGGCGAGTCCTGACTACCGCGGTCGCGGCGGTGCTGGGCGGTGCCAGGTCGGCGGCGGCGGTCGCCGAGTGGGCGAACGACGCCCCGCAGCAGGTCCTCGCCGGGCTCGGCGCATGGCGGAACCCGTTCACCGGGGTGTACCGGGCGCCGGACGAGCCCACCTTCCGCAGGATCCTGGCCGGTGTCGACGCAACCTTGCCCGCACCCTGCCTCTGTCGGTGCCTGCGCCCGGTTGATGGCGAAGCCCCTCGACGTTGTTGAAGTCGCTCCACATGTCCTACTGCGAATTCGCCAGCTCGCGGGCGATGTCGACCCGCGAATGGGCCCCGAGCTTCGCCAGGATGTGGGAGACGTGGGTTTCCACGGTACGGCGGGACAGAAACAGTTGGGCGGCGATGTCAGGGTTGGACTGTCCGGCGGTGACGAGGTCGGCGATCTTCCGTTCGGTCGCGGTGAGAGCCTCCCGGCCGATGGTGGGCCGGCGGCGCGGTCCGCGGCGGCCGCGGCGGATGCCGTACGGCCGTAGCCGGGCGTCGACGCGCATGATGTCCCAAACCGCGTCGAGCGACGTGTAGCCCTCGACCGCCCGCGCGTACGCGGCCCGCGCCGCAAGATGGTCGCCGCGATCGGCGTACAGCACGGCGGCGTTCTCCGATGCCTGCGCACCGAACAGGGGGTAACCGATGCAGTGGAAGGTGTCGGCGGCGGCGAGAATCCCCGCGGGTTCGGCCGCCAGCAGACCCGCGCAGTACTCTGCCGCAGCGGTGGTGGCGGAAGACGCCTGCCCCTGCGCGGCGGCGGCTGCCTGGGCCGCGGCGGCGGCGGCACGGTCGCCGCAGACCAGCGCGAGACGGACCACCTCGGCCAACCACATCGGCGTGTCCGGCGTCAGTTGCGGAAACTCGCGGTTCCCCTCGGGATCGAACACGGCCAGCAGGCGAGCCAGCGCCTCAGAGGACCGGCCCTCGCGCTCGGCCACCAACGCCCAGGCAACCAGCAGGAGGTCGGCGTACAAGCGCAAGCCGTTCCCAGGGCTTGTCAGCTCCTCGACGCCGAGGAACTCCCGCTCGGCCGCCGGCAGGTCGTCGCGGTGAACCGCGATCAACGCCCGCACCCCACGGCCGGCCAGCCGATACGTCATGTCCATCGGCAGGTCGGTAGCAGCCTGCAGCTCCGCCAGCGCCTCGTCCCACCGCCCCCGGTAGAAGCTGTAGTCTGCGATCTTTGCCCGCAGATGCGCCAGCCGGGGCGGAGTGCCGGCACGTTCGGCGAACACCATGGCCTGGCCGAAGGCGTCGTCGGCCTCGGCGGGCCGTCCCAGGTTGTCCAAGCCACCCGCGCGGTTGATCATCAACAGCAGCCGCAGGTCGGCGACCGGCAGCTCGTCCCCCAACACCGCCAACGCGCGATCGATGAGCGCCACCTGCGCCGCCACGTCCCGCCGCTGGTTGTGCTCGACGAGGGCCAAGGCGTGCAGGGCGTATCCGACCGCCAGCCGGTCACCGGCCTGGCGCCCCTCAGCCTCGGCTTGTACGGCGGCCGCCCGAGCCTCGTCGAAACGCCCGACGCCGATGAGCGCAAGGGCGCGCAGGGCGTACAGCCGGGCGGTCCAGACCGCCGGAAGCCCCGGCCGCTCCAGCGTGTGCTCAGCGACCTCAACGGCCTGCTCGTACCGCCCCATGCGCATCAGCGCGTACCCAAGGGTCCAGGCCACCCGAGCGGCCACCACGAGGTCACGGCTGAAGGCCAGCACCGGACGGGCCAACTGCTCGACCTGCTCGTTGTCGCCAAGCTGCGACAGCGCGACCGTCAGGTCGGCATCCAGCCGTTCCCGGCGCGGACCGTCGTCAACCGCGCTGCGGACCCGGGTCAACAGGTCGACTGCCACCCGCGGTGCCCGGTAGGTCAACGCCGCGGCTTCCCGGGCCACCCAATCGATCATCCACTCGTCGGCCGTCACCGGTCCAGCGAGCAACCGCTCGGCCACCCGCTCCACCGGCGCCCCCGCGCCGGCCAGCGTTCGAGCCGCCTGCCGATGCAACGCCGCCCGCAGACTCGTCGGCATCGCCTCGTACAGCGCCTGCCGGATCAGTCCGTGCCGGAACAGCAGCCGCTCCCCTGACGCCGCCACCGCCTCATCCACCACGGCCATCAGCTCGGTCGCCGGCTGCCCGGAGACCACCGCCAGGTCATCGACCGTGAACGCGGAACCCCACACCGCCGCCAACCCCAGCACCGACCGGGTCCGCTCCGGCAAGAACCCCAACCGCCGCCCGATCGCCTCCGGCAACGACCCCGGCCACTCCCCCGCACCCGTCAACTCCGCCACTCCCCCCACCACGGTGATCCGCGACTCCCGGACCAACGCCTCGACCGCCTCGTGGGCATAAAGCGGATTTCCCCCCGCCTGCCCCGTCAGCTCACCCAACGCCCCGCTCGGCACCGCGCCCACCAATTCGCCCACCATCTCGATCACCTGAGATGCCGACAAAGGTCCCAGCGGCAGCACCGTCGCCCCCCGCTCCACGAGGTCCCGCCGCGTCGCGGCCACTTCCGGCCGGCGTGGCAGCGGCCGGCACGCCGCCACCAGCAACAACGGCGCCTGGGCGGCGGTCCGAACCAACCGCGACCACACCGACAGGCTCGCCTCGTCCGCCCACTGCACGTCATCCAGCACCAACACCACCGGTGCCACCGCACACAACCGATCCACCAACGCCAGGACCTGCTCGGTCAACAACGCCGCCACATCCCGCGGCGTCACCAGCTCCGTCCTTCCCTCCCCCCGCAACAACCCCACCAACGGCGCCCGCAACGGATCCACCGAATCCCGCCCCACCAGCAGCGCGTCCAGCAACACCTGCAAAGGAAACGGCGGCAGCAACTCCGGCGCAGACCCCGCGTACACCGCACACCCCAACCGCGCTGCCTCATCTATCGCCGCCGAGATCAGTGTCGACTTCCCGATCCCAGGTTCGCCGTCCACCCACGCCATCCCGCCTCGGCCCTCAGCCAGCCCCCCAATCAGCTCTCGCAAGACCGCCAACTCGACATCCCGACCGACCATTGCCGAGGCAGGTGAACGCATGCCGTCACGATAGGGCGACCAGTGGCGCAACGCGCCCCCGAGGAGCAGCCCTGGACGCAGGATTTCACCTGAACGCCCAGGCGTCTCTGACTGATGGAGGGACCGATCCCGAACACTCAATCCGACTCAGAGTCAGCGTCACGACCGCCTGACGGTACGTCCGAGAAGCCATCGACCTGCTCGCCACGCACGCCGAGGACCTGAACGCGGCCATGCGGCGCATCGCCCGGCTCGCGTACGCGATCCTCGACGGCACCCTGATCCCCATCGCGTCCAAGACGGCGGCCCAGAGGCCGTACTACTCCGGGAGGCACAAGCGCCACGGAGTCAACGTGCAGGTCATCGCGGGCTGCAAGGGACGCCTCATCTGGGCCTCGCCCGCCCTGCCCGGCGCCGTGCACGACCTGACCGCCGCCCGCACCCACGGCCTGATCGACGCGCTGAGCAGCATCCACACGACGACCTTCGCCGACAAGGCATACCAAGGCGCCGGCGGCAGCATCCGCACGCCCTTCGTCCGAGGTGGAAGCTTGACGCGAGGGGTAGTGCTGGAGCCCTGGATTGTTGCCGGCAGAGCCCAGAGTCAGATTCAATGTTGATCATTCCCTCGCCAGACCGTCCCGGTCCGAGGGCGGCCGGGACCATCCTGACAGGCGGTTCGGGGAGGACCCGAGGGCGAGACCCTGGGGCCCTCCACGACTGTCGCCACGGTCCGGTCAGTGTTTGACTCCGATGACGACCCCGTTTGCGCCGGCCGCGACGAACGGCAGGGTGCGGATGTCGGAGAACTTGGCATCCTGTAGCCAGGTCATGTACTCGGTTTCGGAGTAGTTCTTACCGGCCGTAGTCTCGATGAGCATGTTCATACCCATCAGGGCGGCCTCGGCGGGGCCGGTGCGGTCGGCATTGAGCATCAGTTCGCTGATGATGACCACACCGCCGGGTGCCAGCGCCTCGTAGGCGCGTCGCAGCAGTTCCCGGTCGGTGTCCTCACCCCAGTCGTGCATGATCATGCTGTACAGGATCACATCGTGGCCTGCTGGCAGCTCGACGTCACGCAGGAAGTCCCCGGCCACCGTGGTGATTCGCTCGCTCAATCCAGCATCGGCGATCTTAGAATCGGCGATGGGACATACGTGGGGCAGGTCGTATACCGTCGCCGACAGATTCGCGTAATGGCGGCACAGTTCGATCGGGAACGCTGCGGAGCCGCCCCCCACATCCAGCAGACGGGCGTGCTGGCCAAAATCGTAGACCTCGCCGAGAGCGCGGGCGGTGAATGTCGAGATGCAGTGCATCGCGTCCCAGAACAACTGCAGCATCTGCGAGTCCTCGGCCACGAACGGAGAGTCCTGTACATCCGGGTCCCAGGCGGTCGGCTTGTCCGTCCGAAGCGCCTCGACAACACGATCCCATGCCGGGTACTCGCGCTTGTCGTAGAACCGCACCAATCCGCCGAAATAGTAGGGGCGTCCTTCGACCAAGAACTTCTCGGCGAGTGCGGTATTTCCGTACCCGTCACCACGCCTCTCCAGCAATCCCAGCGAGGCGCAAGCGGTGAGCAGTAGATCCGCCGGACGAGACGGCAGTCCGAACTCGGCAGACGCCTCCGCCACGCTCATCGTCCGACCATCGGCAAGTCGGGTGAACAGACTCAACTCCACTGCAGCGGCGAAGGTCTTGAAGCTCGAGAATCCGGAACTCAGCTGCATCAGCGGCAGGGGAGTCAGCGTCATTTCATTCTCTACATTCATTTCCGTCTGGAGCGCGGCACTTGCTGGTCCGCACCCCTCCTCCTTTCGGATACCGCTCATACGGATTTTCCGCACGTGGCGCGCGCCGATTCCCCTTTGGCCGCCACGCCGTGCCGCCCACGGAAGTCGGACAGCGCCTTGTGGCCCAACGTGTTGAACCAGGTGTCCACGCGCCCGGCCGGGCGCCGGCGCCCAGGTCGCGACCACGCTTCTTGACCGACGAAAGCGCAACCGCCCGCTTAGGGGCATCGGCTGCGCAGCGGCCTTCGATTACGATCGAGCACCCCTCCGCTGGCGAATCGAGGCGCGACAACCGCGCCAACGCTGCGGCCGTCACCGACAATTATCGCCACTTTCCTTGCAGACCCTTCGGGATTCTTCTATTCCATCTCGCCAGGGACGGGATCGGGATGAGTAGTTGGCGCACGAGCCGCGACCTCCCCACGGAAGGGGCGCATTTCGGCGGACGGAAGGACAGTGCAGTAAATCGCGACGAGAGGGAGCGTTCAAGGCCAGGGTGAGTTTCAATTCCGACAGTCGTATTGGAATAGAGGCCGAATACCAAGCCCACCGAGTTGGCGACTGGCCGCCAACAATCCGGAGCAGCAAATGGCAACGAGCAGATTGGCGGTCGGTAAAAGCTGCGCAGCAGCGCGTCTTGGTCGCCATTCGTCATGGACACCAAATCGCTTGGTCCTTCATGTTGGCTTTCACCGTACACCGCCCTCGAAGTTGTTCACAAGACTCGTTGATCGAAATTCCACGATCGGCCCGACCGGCCCTTCCGTCCTGCTGGAGCATCAGCCGGAACGCGCACCCACGTCCGGTGAGGACGGTGGCGAACTGGTCGAAAGCCGTCCAGTTTCGACGGCGCCTCGCCCTTGTCAGGGCGGCGTACTGGCGCGGCGCTTCGGGGTTGCGGGCGTCAACGATCGCGGCGGGGCATCGACTGGGGCACCAGGGAACAGGTGCCCGGGGAGGCGGAAGTCGACGATGAGCCGCCGCAAGTGCGGGCGGCGCCGATCCCTGAACAACTCGAAGGCCCACTGACCGCACGACCCGTGACCGAAACGCCGCCATCCACGAACTACGCCTTACCGGCGTGAACATCAACGCGATCGCCGAGGCCCTGGGCCTGGACCGCAAGACCGTACGCAGCTACGCCGCTACGCTCAAGCCGAAACCGCTGACGACCTGCTCAGCCACGGCCGCCGCGGCCGCACCGGACGAGCCCTGCACCCTTACCTGACCCACATCTACCAGCGGTGGAACGCCGGCTGCACCGACGCCGCCCTCATCTACACCGAGATCCGTCAGCAGGGCTACCGCGGCAGCGCACGCATTGTCCGCCGCCACCTGCAGCCCCTACGCGAGTCCGGCACTCCAGCCCCGACCCCACCCCCCTGCGTGACCGTGCGGCAAGCAACGAACTGGATCACCCGTGCCCCGGACACCCTCACCGACGAGCACCAGGCCAGGCGACACACGATCCTCGACCGCTGCCCAGCGCTACGCGAAGCCGCTGACATCGTCAGCTCCTTCGCCGTGATCATGGCCAACCTTCGAGGCCATGACCTGCCGGGCTGGCTCGACAAAGCCGAGGCCAGCACGGCTGCGGCCATTCGCAGCTTCGCCCTCGGCCTACGCCTAGACCTCGCCGCCGTCACCATTCGACTGTCCATGTCCTGCGCTCATCATGCGCCGCGCCGTGCTATTCGGACCTGAGGTGGCGTATGTCGTCCTCGGAGAGCAAGGCCAAGCCAGCAACCACGTCCCGGAACCCGTCGTACTCCGCGCGGCACCGCTGGCATCGCGCGATATGAGCCTCCATCACCCGATGCTCGTCGTCGGACAGAGCGTCCAACGCGAAGACTCCGAGCGCCAGCTTGAACGGGTCATTCGAACTTCCAGGCTGGCTCATTCACTCTTCCTGACCGTTGACGGTGCTGGCTTTCCTCGCCCAGATTACGTACCGTCGGCGTGGGCGGTTCAGCCCAAGGGTGGTTCTGCCGGTCGCGCGCTGGCTGATTCAGCATCGGCAGGTTACCGGCGCCCGCCGGGATTTCTATAGGCCAGCGATGCCGTCCCGGGTCTTCCCGACGAACACAACGGGCCTTTTTAATCCTGGGTATCGGCTGGTCTCGACGCGGTGCAGGACGAGGATGGCCTGCACGGTCGCGGTCGCGCGGCGGGGACAGCAACGCAGCTTGGCCAGGATCTTCCAGGTTTGGGAGCGTGTCGATTTCCGTGTTTGGGCCGTGGCGTGCGACGTACTACTACTTCGCGTTGTGGCGGGACGACGACACCCACCAGGTGATCCGTGACCTGTTGTGCTGCAAGTCGGCCGGCATGCAGCCGGATCTGCGGGGATGCTGCCGGCTTGGCGCGGACGTGACCGGGTGCCATCGGGATCTCGTCACTCTCTGCGAGGTAATCTGGCCGTCGGTGCGTCACCCGGTGGCCCCACGCGAAGTGAGCAGCGCATGCAGCGCCGCGCCGAACGCCGCTGGGTGTGTCCGGTACCCCTCGTGACCACCCGGCAGGTCGGCCAGGTGTTCGCCGAGCACGGCCGCGAGCCTGGCCGCGCAACGACTGGGGAATGTGTCGGTCGTCCGGCCGGTGGCGGGCACGATCGTCGTGGCTCCCGCGCGCAGCGCCGCCCAGCCAGCGGCGTTGACTCGGTATTCCCATGTCGCGCGCGCCTCGCCGGTGAGGAAGGCGTTGATGTTCGCGACGGTCCGGCTACTGGGCCCACACCACCTCGTCCTCGTGGTCTCGTGGATCGTGGGCGGGTTCTCCGAAGCCGGCTCGCATAATCTTGAGCGCCGCCTGCCAGCCCGACTCCGCGTGGACCCGGCGAGCGTCGCGGTGCAACCGTGGCACCCTGCTCGGCCGTCAGCTCAAACTCAAGATCGCCGATCCAGAATTCAAGCAGTACGCCGTGCACTCCTGGTTCGAGGGCCTCGACCGGGAGGCGGCGAGCGGTACCACCGGCATCGGCGACTACACGATCATCCACTTCCTTCCCTTCGCCGGATCCTGGATGTGGCAGATCCCGATCTCGGACACCGTGACCAGCGTCGGCGTGGTCACGGAGAAGGCCCGCCTGCGCGAGGCGAGCGGTGACCTGGAGAAGTTCTTCGACGCTTGGGTGAGCACCCGGCCGCCGCTGACACAGGCGCTGCGCGCCGCCCGACGATTGCGCCCGTACACCGCGGAGGGCGACTACAGCTACTCGATGCGCGAACTGTCCGGCGACGGATGGGTGCTCGTCGGCGACGCCGCGCGGTTCGTGGACCCGATCTTCTCCAGCGGCGTCGGCATCGCGCTCAGCAGCGCGCGGCTCGCCGCGAGCAACATCATCGCCGCCGCACCGCTCGGCTTCGCCAAGTCGGCGTTCGCCGAGTTCGAGCGCAAGTCGCGCAACGCCACCCAGTGGTGGCGCAACTTCATCACCGTCTACTACCGGCTGAACGTGTTGTTCAGCTCGTACATTCGTAATCCTGAGTATCGGCTCAATCTCATCAGGCTCCTCCAAGGCGACTTCTTCGACGACGACGAGGAGCCGCCGGTGCTCGGCAAGATGAGAGAGAAGTTGGCGTTGGTGGAAAGTAACCCGAACCATCCCTGGCACAGCGGCCTCCGGTCGTTGCAGCCGCAGTCATGGCGGGACGATCCCGCGGAGCGTTGACCCGACACCGGCCGCTCGGCGCGGTAGACACCCCGGATCCGCGCGGGTCCAGGACTGGAACGACGTAGAAGGGCGGTTCCCGGCCAGTGGTCAACTCTCCTGACAGGTGTCCGGCTTATCGGATCCTTGATGGTCCGTCACCCTTTATCCTGCCGCTACGCAGCCCTCCAACCGGGCGCAACGCATAGATCAACTCAATCGTCTTCGAACCACCCTCTCGGCTGGTGATCCGGTGCCGCAGGCCGAGGATCAGGGCGTTGAGGGACTCGGCGTCGATCGACGCCACCAGCACCGACCGGTCGATCTCTGGCCTCCCCGTGGCGGCCCGGCAGCCGGTCCGGCCGGATCTCATCTCAACGTCACGTTCCAGGCCACGACCGCCTCCACCGGGCCGGCCACCGTCGTGATGCCGGTGCCGCTGGTGAGTCCGACGTAGGCCTGCCCGGTGCCGACGATCAGCCGCGGGTCGACCGACTTCGTGATCAGCGGCTGGGCCGGGCGGAAGCCGGATTTCTGCTCACGTAGACCCTCAGTCTGTGCAACCTGGCGTCGTAGTCGATCCACCCGTTGACGACGCCCTTGCCGTACAGGCTGAAGCCCGGGTCCTTCCACACGAGATGCTGGGTGACGTCACCGTTCCTGGTCACCGCGACAGGCCGGCAGCCGGCTGGGTCGAACTTGTTGACCCACGTGTCGAACTCGACCGCCAGGCTCGGCTGGATCCGCGGCCGGCCGGTATCCGGCCGGGCGCCGTACCCGAGCCCTTCGCCACTGCTCCCGCGCGGTGTGGGACTGGCCTGTGCAGGGCGCGGTTGAGTTGGCGGTCTCCTGAGCGGTTGGGGCGGTAGCGGACGGTCTTGCCGGAGGACGCGGGGATGCGGGCGGTGCCCTTTGCTCGCATGCCGGTGTGCGCGGTGCCGAGGATGTGCAGGATCATGCTGGTAGGGGCCGCTGGCAATGGCGGGGTCGTCGGCAGCGAACTCGGCGGTGGCGAGGGTGCCCAGGGTGGCTCGGGTGGTTGCCAGGTCGGCCAGCTCGTAGTCGATGCGGGCGAGTTCGCCGGTGAGCGTAGTGATCTGCTCGCGTAGCCGGTCGGCGTGCTGGCGTGCGGCGGTTTCGCGTTCGGCGATGAGGTCGAGGACCGTGGGGAGTTTCACCGGTGCCGCCAGGTGGGGTGTGCTGGTCCCGGTCAGCCGCCGCACGATGTTCGCCGTCGATTCCCATAACGTTCGTGACACGCTGGATTCTGGTCGGCTCTCATACTCGCGCACGAGGCGGCGGTGCAGCATCAGCGTGCCGTTGACCTGCTCGACGATCCACCGTCCGCGGATCGGTACGAACCCGGGCCTGGCGTCGGATCGTTTGACGATCTCGACGTCGACGCCCAATACGGCGCGGTGCAGCGCGAGGTCCTGTTTGAACCCGGCGTCGACCCAGGCGCGGGCCCACCGTCGGGGTGTCCGCGACGACCTTGTCGAGCAGCCGAACGCCGATGGCGTTGTCGGTAGCCGACGCGTCACCACGACCGCGATGACCAGCCCCAACGCGTCCACGGCCAAGCCTCGCTTACGCCCCGACACCTTCTTCGCCCCGTCCTTGCCGGTCGTGGCGGTCGGGATGTGGCTCGCCGCCCGGATCGACTGGGTGTCCAACACGACCGCGGTCGGATCCTCCCGACGGCCGACCTTTTCCCTGGCCTGGCAGCGCAGCAGATCGTGAATTACCTGGTCGGTGCCGTCGTCACGCCATAGGGCGAAGTAGTAGTAGGTGGCGGACTTCGGCGGCAGGTACGCCCACTGACAGCCGGTCCGGTTCTGGCAGAAGATCGCGTTCACGATCTCCCGCAGGTCGTAGTCACCCTGACGACCCGACACCGAGACCGACACGCGTCTGGCCTTCCACGCGTCCAGGAACGGCCCGCTCAACGCCCACTGCTCGTCGCTGACGTCACTGGGATACGGCTTTCGATCACCCATGACCGGGCTAACACCGCTCCGCCCCGGCCCCGTGACGACGGCCCAGAACGTTGCCGCTCGTCCGCGGCTGGTGTCGCGGCCGGGTCGACGCAGCTGGCTCGATGACTACGCAGCAACCCGGTGCGGTACGGGTACGACCCCAAACATCCGTGAGCTACCCGATGTCTCTCAGCGCCCGACGAACGAGCCTTGCCTTGGGACAACCAGGTATGGAGGAGGGCAGCCATGGCGCTTGCGACCGGAACCGTCGCGGTCAGGGACCTATCCGCCGAGGAGCGGATGCAAGCCCTGTATGACACCCATGCCAAGCCGGTCTATTCATTCCTCCTGCGGCTCACTTTCGGCGAGCGCCAAGCGGCCGAGGACCTGCTGCAGGAGACGATGGTGCGGGCCTGGCGCAAAATCGAGGCCTTGAACGCGGACATCGCAACGCTCCGCCCCTGGTTGCTCACCGTCGCGCGACGAGTGGCCATCGACGCCGGTCGAGCGAAGCGGGCCCGGCCGGCGGAAGTCGGGCTGGTCGACATGACGGTCCTGCCATCCGGCGATGACGCCATCGAACGGATGCTCGCCGTTCAGACCATCAAGCGGGCGATGGCTCGGCTGACCCAAGACCACCGGAACGTGATCATCGAAGTCTACTTCCGTGAGCGGTCAGCCGCCGAGGCAGCCGCAGTGCTCGGCATTCCGGAGGGGACGGTCAAGTCACGCACCTACCACGCGCTCCGGTCGCTGCGCGCCGCCATGGGCGCCACCGTGAAGCGCCAGCCCGAATAGCCCGAGGATTGGGTAGTTTGTGCCAACCGGCCGTCCTGCCGGCCGCCTCCTACGGGGGAGTGTGTCGATTTCCGTGTTTGGGCCTTGGTGTGATCGAGGTTGTTAGATGGTGATCCGGTCGCCGTAGGCGAGGACCAGGGCGTTGAGGGCCTTGGCCCGACCGTAGACCCGGCCGGTGATGCTCCCGCCACCTCGGTGTTTCTGCTGAACGACGAGGTAGAGGATCTTCATCGCGGCCTGCTCGGTCGGGAAGTGCCCGCGGCGTCGGGCGGCCTGCCAGAACCTGGCGTTGAGGCTCTCGATGATGTTGGTGGTGTGGAGGACCTTACAGACCTGGTGCTCGTAGTCGAGGAACGGCACGAACTGCGCCCAGAAGATCCGAGGCTGGGGACCAGGTGGTGTTCCAGATCGAGGTACCGGCCGAGTTGGTTTTCGTGGCGAGTGTCCCGCGCTTCAGTCAGTCGGTTGTGGCGGGCTACCTGGCACGCGGGATCGCGGGTCTTGCTCGGCAGGCGCCCGAAGGCGCCCGCTTCGGCATCCACCTTTGCGTCGGCGACCTGCAACATCGGGCACTGGCGCGGCTGAGGAATAGTGGCCCTTTAAGCGTCAGCAACTTCATGCTCAGTCGTTCTGTGCCTGCATCCGTTCAGACGCGCCGATCAACCCCACCATTACGCCGACCTCTCAGCGTGGAGAGTGACGTTGGGCAGTGGACGGCCAGTAGCGTCGAACAACACGGCTCCACAGTCGCAGCGCTCGTCGGCCAGGGTCTGGGTCGCCGACAGTTGCCAGACCAGCATCTC
Source organism: Micromonospora sp. NPDC023814 (assembly GCF_040639595.1). Taxonomy (NCBI): domain Bacteria; kingdom Bacillati; phylum Actinomycetota; class Actinomycetes; order Micromonosporales; family Micromonosporaceae; genus Micromonospora; species Micromonospora sp. NPDC023814. The sequence goes on along the minus strand of NZ_JBFAAF010000023.1, from coordinate 1,936 downwards.
CGAGCAGTTCGGGCAGTCCAGGCTGACCAGGGTCTCTTCGGGTTCCGAGTCCCAGGCCCGCACCGGGAGGCCCTGGTGCATCAGCCCGGTCAGCTCACGCTCACCGGTCAGCGCGACCAGTACCTCGTAGGTGTCGGTGCCGTTGTCCCGTACCACGAGCGTGCAGCCGAGATCTGCCAGCACACCGGACAGATGATCGAGCTGGCGGACCGGGAAGTCACCGCGGCGCAGAGTCGGGTCGGACTCGGCCGCGTGGTAGAGGACGTTGGTGTCGACGTCTGTCGGCTCTACCCCGAAGGCCCGTACCCGACCAGCCACGAACGCCGCTAGCTGGCCTGGGTAATCCTCACCAGTCCAGTCCATCGTGAACACCACACTGTCGACTCGGACCCCCCGAACCCGCTCGCCGGGGGTCAGGACCAGCTCTTCCAGCTCTGCCACGACGATCACGCTATCAACTGCCGGGCGGCGGACCGTACCGTTGTTGTGCCGTTGTCGTGCATGACCAACGCCAGCCTCCGCGCCGATCTGCACGACCCCTCAGACATTCAGATGATCATCGATGGGCTGCGATCCCTTCACGCTCGGGTGGCCCGCGACTACGAAGCCCTACCGACCGGCTCGCTCTGTCAACGGGCGTGGCGCTGAAGGCGATGGTCGTCGGCGGTGGTGAGCCATGAGCCGTCGCCGAGCGGTTCGAAGTCGTACTGTTCAGCAGAGAACGGGGCCAGCTGCCCTCGGACCTCGCCGGTTCGCGGGTCGACGATGTACCGCTCGAACCACTCCTCCTCATCGTCGGCCTCGCCGATGACGGTCACAACGGCGGTGTCGTCGCCGAGGTAGCCGCCAACCCACTCGACGAACACGCCGGCGGGATCATGGCCGAGCGACTCCGCCGTTACTCGCGCGACGACTGCGCCGTCGGGATACGCATGGAAAGCGGCGTCATGCTGATCGTGGTCCACGGTCATGAAATGGCGGCCGCCCGGTGCTACGTCGACAAGGACCCGATCCGGCCACGGATACTCGGTCAGCTCGATCCGACCGTTCTCGAAGCGACCCCGGTAGATCAGCGAGCCGTCCTGCCCTTCCCCCACATTCAGCAGCATGTGCCTGCCTTCTGGATGGGCGAAGTGCCTGCCCCCGTGACCGGCCGAACACAAGTCCACCTGCGCCATCACCCGGCCGGTACCCGCGTCGACGGCCAACCACTGATCGGCGCCGGTACCGCGCGCCATCGCGTCAGGTCGGAACACCCACACGATCATTCCGTCCAAGGAGTAGGCGCAGCAGCTATGGACGATGGGCCACGGTGCCGCAGCGGGGACCAAGTCAAGCTGCCACAGCCTCCGTCCGGTACGGTCGATACACGTCACGTGGTCGGGCATCGCGTACACAGCGCGGCTCAGGTCGGGTGCTACGACATGGTCGTCCAACTCCATGTGCGCCCCAACGGGAAAGGTCCCTGCGGGCACCACGTCCGACACCGGCGCTGAGCCGACAGGAATCTCGTAGGCCAGCACAAGCCCATCCCGGTACCGGGATCGCACACGAAATTGCGTCATGGCGCAGGACGGTAGGCGACCCGAAGGCGGAACTCGTGACCGACGTGCCAGCCCAACTTCGTTGGAATTCGATCGCCGAGGCGAGCCCGTCAGCGGCACGACCACTGGGCACCCGGTCACCCGCACGCTGCTGACCGAGCGCGGCCTGACCGGCAAGATCGCCCACAAGGGCGACAAGGCACCCATCCAGGCGAGCCAACGGTGGCACGTCGAACGCACGAACAGCTGGCACAACGCTTTCCACCGGCTGCAACGCTGCTACGAACGAACCGAGAACGGAACCTGTCAAGTCAAGTGAGACGTTTTCGTGGTCAGGTGTTCTGTAGATCTGCGGGTTGAGCTGCTGGTTTGTTGATCCACACCGTGGTCGG
>NZ_JBFAAF010000022.1:0-105110 GCF_040639595.1 Micromonospora sp. NPDC023814 | reverse complement strand
CGCGCAGACGGTGCAGGTGTCGGCGTACCCGGACCACTACGCCCAGTGGGAGCAGCAGGCCGCCGACCTGGTCGCCGAACACTGGAACAGCTGACACACAGACATTCACCACAAGGGGGATCGCTGGCCGGCACCCGACACGGGCGCCGGCCAGCGGCACGTCCACCCGACATCGCCCCGCCCCCGAGCCGATCCGGCTCGGGGGCGGCGCTGTCTGTCTGCGTACGCCAGATGGCGACGTCGCGGGCGCGGACGGTGACCGTCGGGTGGTGATCGGAGTCTGGGGTCGCGGCCGGGTGCGGGCTGCCCTAGTGTGCGAGGGGTCGACGGTGTTCGGGCCGGGGAGGGGGTGTCGCGGGATGGGTCTGCGGACCTTCATCGAGGGCTGGCCGGTCTACCGGCAGCTCACCGGCACCGACCCGCTGGGCCGGGGCGCCGCCGCGCAGTCGGCGCGCTCGGCCGGGCTGACCGCGCGCACCGAGACCGCCGACCGGACGGCCCGTTCGGTCTGCCCCTACTGCGCGGTCGGCTGCGGCCAACGTGTCTACGTCTCGGACGGCCGGGTCACCCAGATCGAGGGGGACCCGGACAGCCCGATCTCCCGGGGCCGTCTCTGCCCGAAGGGCTCGGCCAGCAAGAGCCTCGTCACCAGCCCGCTGCGGCAGACGAAGGTCCGCTACCGGCGCCCCTACGGCACGGAGTGGGAGGACCTGGATCTCGACGTCGCGGTCGACATGATCGCCGACCGGATCCTCGCCGCCCGCGCCGAGACGTGGGAGGACGTCGACCCCACGGGCCGGCCGCTCAACCGTACGCTGGGGATCTCCAGCCTGGGCGGGGCGACGCTGGACAACGAGGAGAACTACCTCATCAAGAAGCTGTTCACGGCGATGGGGGCGCTCCAGATCGAGAACCAGGCGCGCATTTGACACTCCGCCACCGTCCCCGGTCTGGGGGCCAGCTTCGGTCGCGGTGGCGCGACGGACTTCCAGCAGGACGTCGCCAACGCTGACGTCATCGTCATCCAGGGCTCGAACATGGCCGAGGCCCATCCGGTGGGCTTCCAGTGGGTGATGGAGGCCAAGCGGCGCGGCGCCAGGGTGTTCCACGTCGACCCGCGGTTCACCCGCACCAGCGCGCTGGCCGACACCTACCTGCCGATCCGCGCGGGCTCCGACATCGCGCTGCTCGGCGGGGTGGTGCGGTACATCCTGGAGAACGAGCTGGACTTCCGGGAGTACGTGCTGGCCTACACGAACGCCGCGACGATCGTCAGCGACCGGTTCGTCGACGCCGAGGACGGCGACGGGTTCTTCTCCGGCTTCGACCCGGAGACCGGCAGCTACGTGCAGGACTCCTGGCAGTACGCGGGCCACGAGACCGACTCCGGCAGCGGGCACACCGCGAAGGAGCGGGACACCGCGGCCGGGCTGCTCCACGAGTCGCACGGCGCGCAGGTGAGCGGCCGGGTGGAGCGGGACGAGACGTTGCAGCATCCGCGCTGCGTCTACCAGATCCTCAAGCGGCACTTCGCCCGCTACACCCCCGAGATGGTGGAGCGGGTCTGCGGCATCCCGCAGGAGAGGTTCCTGGAGCTGGCCCGGGCGTGGGCGGAGAACTCCGGCCGCGAGCGCACCGGCGTGCTGATCTACTCGGTCGGGTGGACGCAGCACAGCGTCGGCGTGCAGTACATCCGCGCCGGCGCGATCATCCAGCTGCTGCTGGGCAACATGGGCCGCCCCGGCGGGGGGATCCTCGCCCTGCGCGGGCACGCCAGCATCCAGGGCTCCACCGACATCCCGACGCTGTACAACCTGCTCCCCGGCTACCTGCCGATGCCGCACGCCGATCACACCACCTTCCAGCGGTGGGTGGACAGCTTCCGCCGCCCCGGCCAGAAGGGTTCCTGGGGCGACGCCGGCGCGTACGCGGCCAGCCTGCTCAAGGCGTACTGGGGGGACGCGGCGACGCCGGAGAACGACTTCTGCTACGGGTACCTGCCCCGGATGACGGGCGATCACGGGACGTACCAGCAGGTGCTGAACATGATCGACGGGAAGGTGAAGGGCTACTTCCTGCTCGGGCAGAACCCGGCGGTCGGCTCGGCGCACGGCCGCGCCCAGCGGCTGGGCATGGCGAACCTGGACTGGCTGGTGGTCCGCGACCTGTTCATGATCGAGAGCGCCACGTTCTGGCGCAACGGCCCGGAGGTGGCCGCGGGCGAGATCGTGCCGACCGAGTGCAGGACGGAGGTGTTCTTCCTGCCGGCCGCGTCGCACGTGGAGAAGGAGGGCACCTTCACCCAGACCCAACGGCTGCTGCAGTGGCGGGAGAAGGCCGTCGACCCGCCGGGCGACGCCCGCTCCGAGCTGTGGTTCTTCTACCAGCTGGGGCGCCGGCTGCGGGAGAAGCTGGCCGGCTCCGACCTGCCGCGTGACCGGGCGCTGCTCGACCTGGCCTGGGACTACCCCACGCACGGTCCGCACGCCGAGCCGAGCGCCGAGGCGGTGCTGCGCGAGATCAACGGGTACGACGTGGCGACGGGCCGCCCGCTGTCCACGTTCACCGAGGCCCGCGCCGACGGCTCGACCGCCGTCGGCTGCTGGATCTACTCCGGCGTGTACGCCGACGGCGTCAACCAGGCCGCCCGGCGCAAGCCCCGGCACGAGCAGGACTGGGTGGCCGCCGAGTGGGGCTGGGCCTGGCCGGCCAACCGGCGCACCCTCTACAACCGGGCCTCCGCCGACCCCCAGGGCCGGCCGTGGAGCGAGCGCAAGCGCTACGTCTGGTGGGACCCCGACGCCGGGGAGTGGACCGGCTACGACGTGCCGGACTTCGAGCGGACCAAGCCGCCGACGTACCGGCCGCCGGAGGGCGCGGCCGGCCCGGAGGGGATCGCCGGCGACGACCCGTTCGTCATGCAGGGCGACGGGAAGGGCTGGCTGTACGCGCCCAGCGGGGTGCTCGACGGGCCGCTGCCGACGCACTACGAGCCGGCCGAGTCGCCGGTGCGCAACCCGCTCTACCGGCAGCAGGCCAACCCCACCCGCAAGGTGTACGCGCACCCCGCGAACTCGGTGAACCCGAGCCCGCCGCAGGAGCACAGCGGGGTCTTCCCGTACGTGTTCACGGTCAGCCGGCTCACCGAGCACCACACGGCGGGCGGGATGAGCCGCACGGTGCGGACCCTGGCGGAGCTGCAACCGGAGATGTTCGTGGAGGTGTCGCCGGAGGTGGCGGCCGAGCGGGGCCTGGCGCACCTGGGTTGGGCACACCTGGTCAGTGGGCGGGCGGTGATCGAGGCGAAGGTGCTGGTCACCGACCGGCTGGCCCCGCTGCGGGTGGACGGCCGGGTGATCCACCAGGTGTGGCTGCCGTACCACTTCGGGTTCGAGGGCCTGGTGACGGGCGACTCGGCCAACGACCTGTTCGGGATCACCCTGGACCCGAACGTGCTGATCCAGGAGAGCAAGGTCGGCACCTGCGACGTGCGTCCGGGGCGGCGGCCCACCGGGGCGGCCCTGCGGGACCTGGTGGCGGACTACCGGCGGCGGGCGGGTATCGTCCCCGGCCATCCGCCCGCGACCCTCACCCCGGGGGCGTTTCCGGCGCCGGCCCCCACCGACGGCGCCGGGGAGGACCGTGATGCTTCCTGACCCGAACAGCCTGTCCGGGCCGCTCGATCCCGCCCCGGACGCGGGCTGGGTCGACGCCCCGCCCCGGATGGGATTCTTCACCGACACCAGCGTCTGCATCGGCTGCAAGGCGTGCGAGGTGGCCTGCAAGGAGTGGAACGACGTCCCCGGTTCGGGGCTGGACCTGCTCGGTATGTCGTACGACAACACCGGCGCACTGACCGCGAACTCGTGGCGGCACGTGGCGTTCGTCGAGCAGCCGCGCCCGGCCGGGCACCGCGGGCCGCCGTCCGCCGGTGCCGCGACGGCCGGTCGGAGCGCCGGGCCGGAGTTCCTGGGCATGCCCGGGGCGCAGCCGCCGGGGCGGGCCGGTGGCGCGGAGGGGCGCAGCGACTTCCGCTGGCTGATGATGTCCGACGTCTGCAAGCACTGCACCCACGCGGCCTGCCTGGACGTCTGCCCCACCGGGGCGCTGTTCCGCACCGAGTTCGGCACGGTGGTGGTGCAGGAGGACATCTGCAACGGCTGCGGCTACTGCATCTCCGCCTGCCCCTACGGCGTCATCGACCAGCGCAAGGGCGACGGCCGGGCGTGGAAGTGCACGCTGTGCTACGACCGGATCGGCGCCGGGAAGACCCCCGCCTGCGCCCAGGCGTGCCCGACGGAGTCCATCCAGTACGGTCCCCTCGACGAGCTGCGGGAGCGGGCCGCCGCCCGGGTGGCGACCCTGCACGAGCGCGGCGTCACCGAGGCGCGGCTCTACGGGCACGACCCCGACGACGGGGTCGGCGGCGACGGCGCGTTCTTCCTGCTGCTCGACGAGCCCGAGGTGTACGGCCTGCCCCCGGACCCGGTGGTCACCACGCGGGACCTGCCGAGGATGTGGAAGCGGGCCGGCCTGGCGGCCCTGGCCATGGCGGCGGCGGCCGTCGCCGCGTTCGTCGGAGGTTCCTCTTGAGTCCGGACCGCCCGGTGGGCGACCTGTTCCGCCGCTTCCGCGATCGTCTCGACGCCGGCGTCCCCGGCGGACCGGCCGGCCCCGGCGATGTCGCCGCCGGCTCGCCAGGGGCGCCAGCCGACGGGTCCGGCGCGGCGGCCGGGCTCGCGCAGGCCCGTGCGCCCGGAGGCACCCGGCGGCGGGGCGGCGGCCGGCGCGGCGGCGAGGAGCTGACGGTCCCGGAGGCCGAGTTCACCTCCTACTACGGCCGGCCGATCCTCAAGGCGCCCGTCTGGAAGTGGGACATCGCGGCGTACCTGTTCACCGGCGGGCTGGCGGCCGGCTCGTCGCTGCTGGCGGCGGGCGGGCAGGTCACCGGGCGGCCCGCGCTGCGCCGCGCCGGCCGGGTCACCTCGCTGGTGGCGGTCACCGCCAGCGCCGTCTTCCTGGTCAAGGACCTGGGGCGGCCGGCCCGGTTCCACCACATGCTGCGGGTGGCCAAGCCGACCTCGCCGATGTCCGTGGGCACCTGGATCCTCAGCGCCTTCGGCCCGGCCGCCGGGATCGCGGCGGTCGCCGAGGGCGCGGCGTGGCTGCCCGAGCGGGGGCCGCTCGGGCTCGCACGTCGGCTGCTGCCGCCGGTGGGGCACGCCGCCGGGCTGGCCGCCGCGGCGACCGCGCCGGCGCTGGCCACGTACACCGGCGTGCTGCTGGCCGACACGGCCGTGCCGTCCTGGCACGAGGCGTACCCGGAGCTGCCGACCGTCTTCGCGGGCAGCGCGCTGGCCAGCGGCGCCGGCGTGGGGCTGATCGCCGCGCCGACCGCGCAGGCCGGCCCCGCCCGCCGGATGGCGGTGGCGGGCGCCGCCCTGGAACTGTTCGGCGCGCACCGGGTGGAGACCCGGCTCGGGCTGCTCAGCGAGCCCTACCGCACCGGGCGGCCCGGCCGGCTGCTGCGCGCCGGGCGGGCCCTGACCGCGGCCGGGGTGGCCGGCGCGTTGCTCGGCCGGCGCAGCCGGGCGGTCTCCGCCCTGTCCGGGACGGCCCTGCTGGCCGCGTCGGTGGCCACCCGGTTCGGCATCTTCTACGGCGGCGTCGCCTCGGCGAAGGATCCGAAGTACACGGTGGTGCCGCAGCGGGAACGCCTCGACCGGCGGCGCGCCGCCGGGGGTTGACGCCCCACCGTTCACGCCCACCCGGGCTGTGGTTCACTGCTGCGTGGAGGCGTTCAGGCGGCTGGTGCCCCTCCCGGTCTTCAAAACCGGTGTGGCCCGGGACCCGGGTCAGGCGGGTTCGATTCCCGTCCGTCTCCGCCAACTTGCCGGAAGAGGGGGCATGGGGGACGTCGCAGCCGATCCGCGCCGGCGGGTGCCGCGCACCGACGCGCTGCTCGCCGACCCCCGGCTGACCGCCGCGGCGCAGATTCTGGGGCGGGACCGCGTCAAGGCCGCCGTCCGGTGGGCGCAGGAGCGGGCCCGCCGCGGCGAGATCACCCCCGAGGCCGTACGCGACGCCGCGCTGGCCGCCCTGCCGGCGCCCGCGCCCCGGGCCGTGCTCAACGCCACCGGGGTGGTGCTGCACACCAACCTGGGCCGGGCCGCGCTGTCGCCCGCCGCCGTCGCGGCGGTCACCGCCGCCGCCGGACACACCGACGTCGAACTGGACCTGCGCACCGGCCGGCGGGCCCGGCGCGGCCGCGACGCCCTCGCCGCCCTCGCCGCCGCGGTGCCCGCCGCCGGCGCGGTGCACGTGGTCAACAACGGCGCCGCCGCGCTGGTGCTCGCCGCCACCGCGCTCGCCGCCGACGCCGAGATCGTGGTCAGCCGGGGCGAGCTGGTGGAGATCGGCGACGGGTTCCGCCTGCCCGAGCTGCTGGAGAGCACCGGCGCGCGGCTGCGCGAGGTGGGCACCACCAACCGCACCACGCTCGACGACTACGCCGCCGCGCTCGGCCCGCGTACCGGCTTCGTGTTGAAGGTGCACCCGTCGAACTTCCAGGTCACCGGCTTCACCTCGGCGGTGCCGGTGCGGCGGCTGGCCTCCCTCGGCGTGCCGGTGGTCGCCGACATCGGCTCGGGGCTGCTCGCCCCCGACCGGCTGCTGCCCGACGAGCCCGACGCGGCCGGCACCCTGCGGGCCGGCGCGGCCCTGGTCACCGCCAGCGGCGACAAGCTGCTCGGCGGGCCGCAGGCGGGGCTGCTGCTCGGTGCCGCCGACCTGGTCGAACGGCTGCGCCGGCACCCCCTTGCCCGGGCGCTGCGGGTGGACAAGCTGACCCTGGCCGCGCTCGCGGCCACCCTCGCCGACCCGGTCACGCCCACGCGGGCCGCGTTGCACGCCGACCCCGGCGCGTTGTGGGAGCGTACCGAGCGGCTGCGTGACACCCTCGCGGCCGACGGGTGCAAGGCGGAGGTGGTGCCGGCCGGCGCGGTCGTCGGCGGCGGCGGGGCCCCGGGCGTGGAGCTGGACTCGTGGGCGCTGAGCCTGCCCGAGCGGTACGCGGAGCCGCTGCGCGTGGGCGACCCGCCCGTGCTCGGCCGGGTCGTCCGCGGGCGGCTGCTGCTGGACCTGCGCTGCGTGCCCGCCGACGCCGTCGCCGTCGTCCGCGCCGCCGTGCTGCGCGTGTCGGGGGACGGCTGAGACGTGTTCGTGGTGGCCACCGCCGGGCACGTCGACCACGGCAAGTCGACCCTGGTCCGGGCGCTGACGGGGATGGAACCCGACCGGTGGGCGGAGGAGCGCCGCCGGGGCATGACCATCGACCTCGGCTTCGCCTGGACCGCCCTGCCGTCCGGCGGGACGGTCGCGTTCGTCGACGTGCCGGGGCACGAGCGGTTCGTGCCGAACATGCTCGCCGGCGTCGGCCCGGTGCCCGCCGCGCTGGTCGTGGTCGCCGCCGACGAGGGCTGGATGCCGCAGTCGGCCGAGCACCTGGCCGCGCTGCACGCGCTCGGAGTGTCGTACGGCCTGCTGGTGGTGACCCGCGCGGACCTGGCGGACCCGGGGCCGGCGGCGGCCCGGGCCCGGGCCGAGCTGGCGGCCACCTCCCTCGGCGCGGTCGACGCGGTGGCGGTCAGCGCGGTGACCGGCGCCGGCCTGCCGGAGCTGCGCGCGGCCCTGGACCGGCTCGCCGCCCGGCTGCCCGCCCCGGCGGCGGACGCCCCGGTGCGGTTGTGGGTGGACCGCGCGTTCACCGTGCGCGGCGCCGGCACGGTGGTCACCGGCACCCTCGGCGCCGGCCGGCTACGGGTGGGCGACGAGCTGGAACTCGCCGCCACCGGCGAGCCGGTGCGGGTGCGCGGCCTGCACCGCCTCGGCGAGGCCCGGTCGGAGGTCACCGCGGTCGCCCGGGTGGCGGTGAACCTGCGCGGCACGCCCCGGGGTCGGGTCGGCCGCGGCGACGCCCTGCTCACCCCGGGCCGGTTCCACCGCACCGACCTGCTGGACGTCCGGCTGACCGGCGACCCCGCGGCGGAGCTGCCCGCCACCCTGACCCTGCACGTCGGCGCGGCGGCGGTGCCCGCCCGGGTACGGCCGCTGGGCGCGGACACCGTCCGGCTGCGGCTGGCCCGGCCGCTGCCGCTGCTGGTCGGCGACCGGGCGCTGCTGCGCGACCCGGGCCGGCACCACGTGGCCGGCGGCGTGACCGTGCTGGACGTCGCGCCGCCGCCGCTGACCCGCCGGGGCGCGGCGGCTGCCCGCGCGGCCGTGCTGGCGACCGTGGACGGCCGGCCCGACCTGGCCGGCGAGCTGCGCCGCCGGGGCCTGGCCCGCGCCGCCGACCTGGTCCGCACCGGCGTCGAGGTGACCGGGCGGCCTGTCGTGGGGGACTGGCTGGCCGACCCGGAGCACTGGCGGCGGCTCGGCGCCCGGCTGGGCGGGGAGGTGGCCCGGCACGCCCGGGCGCACCCGCTGGAGCCGGGCGCGCCGGTGGAGCTGCTGCGGCGGCGCCTCGACCTGCCCGACCGGGCGCTGGTCGAGGCGCTGGTCCGGCCGCCGCTGCGGCTGCATGCCGGCCGGGTCACCGCGGCCGCCGCCGACGCGCTGCCGGAGCCGGTGGCCCGCGCCGTCGCCCGGGTCCGCGCCGAGTACGCCGACCGCCCGTTCCGGGCTCCGGAGGCCGAGCGCCTGGCGGACCTGGGTCTGGGGCCCCGGGAGATCGGCGCGGCGGTGCGGGCCGGTGCGCTGTTGCGGGTCGCCGAGAACGTGGTGCTGCTGCCCGGCGCGGTCGACGAGGCGGTGCGGGTGCTGGCCGGGCTGCCGCAGCCGTTCACGCTCAGCGCCGCCCGACAGGCGTTGGACACCACCCGCCGCGTCGCCGTGCCGCTGCTGGAGTTGCTGGACCGCCGGGGCGCCACCCGGCGGCTGCCCGACGACGCCCGGGTCGTGGTCGCGGTCCCGTCCTGAAGCCGCCCCGGCGGGGCGGGCGGTCGCCTAGCGTGGCGCCATGGACCCTTCCGCGGTCTGGCGGGACAAGCAGCACAAATGGCGGATCGAGGCGTACCGGGCCCCGGACCTGCGCTTCGCGATCTTCGCGACGAACGGCACCAGCGAGTCGGCGCCGCTGTGGCTGTTCGGGATGTCGGCGCTGGCGCGGTGGCTGATGACGCACAAGATCTCCCTCGACGACCTGGAGGTCGACTGACATGGGGGCACCGCTCGGGCAGTTCGCGCTGGTGGCCGTGCTGGTGCTCGTCAACGCGGCCCTGTCGGGCAGCGAGATGGCGCTCGTGACGCTGCGCGAGGGGCAGGTGCGGCAGCTGGGTCGGCGTAGCCGTTCGGGGGAGCGGCTGGCGCGGCTGGTCCGCGACCCCAACCGCTACCTGGCCACCATCCAGCTCGGCATCACCCTCGCCGGGTTCCTCGCCTCCGCCGCCGCCGCGGTCTCGCTGGCCGAGCCGCTGGTCGGGCCGCTGGGTTTCCTCGGCGAAGCCGCGCGGGGAGCCGCGGTCGTCCTGGTCACCGTGCTGCTCACCTTCGTCACCCTGGTCGTCGGCGAGCTGGCCCCGAAGCGGCTGGCGATGCAGCGCGCGGAGCGGTGGGGGCTGCTCAGCGCCGGCCCGCTGGACCTGCTGGCCCGGGTGTCCCGACCGGCGGTCTGGTTGCTGAGCAAGGCCACCGACGTGGTGGTGCGGCTCGCCGGCGGGGACCCGCGGGCCAGTCGTACGGAGATGACCGAGGAGGAGCTGCGGGAGATCGTGGTCAGCCAGCGGGGCCTGTCCGCGCAGCAGCGGGAGATCCTCACCGGCGCGTTCGACATCGCCGGCCGGACACTGCGGGAGATCCTCGTCCCCCGGTTGGACGTGACCGTGCTCCCCGCGACCCTGCCCGCCGACGAGGGGCTGCGCCGGCTCGCCGCCGCCGGCCGGTCCCGTGCCCCCGTCGTCGGGCCCGGGGGGCTGGACGAGGTGCGCGGGGTGGTGCACATCCGGGACCTCGTCGCGGCGGGCGCGGCGGCGGTCGGCGACCGGGCGCGCCCGCCGCTGCTGCTGCCCGGCACCCTGCCGGTGTCCGACGCGCTGCGCCGGCTGCGGCTGTGCCACCAGCAGCTCGCCCTGGTCGTCGACGAGCACGGCGGGGTCGACGGCCTGGTGACCCTGGAGGACCTGCTGGCGGAGGTGGTGGGGGAGCTGTACGACGAGACCGACCGGGACGTGACCGGGGTGGCCCGGGAACCGGACGGCTCGCTGCTGCTGCCCGGCGACTTCCCGTTGCACGACCTGGCCGATGTCGGGGTGCGGCTGCACTTCCGGCCGTCGCGGGAGTACACGACGGTGGCCGGGCTGGTGCTGGCCGGGCTGGGGCACCTGCCGACCGGGCCCGGGGAGACGGTGCATCTGCCGGGGCTGACCGTCGAGGTGGTGGAGGTGTCCGGCCGGACGATCCGCCGGGTCCGGCTGCGGGGCTTCGCCACCGGGGCCTGACCCGGGGTCGCCACGGTCGGGTGAACCCGGACGAACCGGCCACGGCGGGCCTGGGGCGGGCGTACCGTCCGGTACGTGAAGGACCGAGGGATGCGGACGTTCGTCACCGTGCTGGCCGGGCTCGCGGTGATCTACTTCGGCACCACCGGCCGCAGCGAGGAGGACGGCCGCGGCGTGTCGGGCGGGCTCGTGGTGCTCGCGCTGCTGGCGGCGCTGCTGGTGTGGAACCTGACGAAACCGGGCGACAAGCCGGTGAAGTGAGCCTGCCTCACCGCCCGGCGGCGCGGGCGACCTCGCCGGCGGACTCCTCGCCGAGCGACACCCGCACCAGCGCCGAGGCGAGCCTGCCGAAGTCGGCCGGCCCGACCAGCCCGGCCAGCTTGTCCGGCGAGCGGGGCAGGCCGAGCCGCTCCGCGCCGGACAGGGCGCGGCGGTCGGCGTACGGGCGCAGGTCCGGCCAGACCACCTGTGCCTCGCGCAGGAAGATGTCGGCACCGGTCGGGCCGATGCCGGGGAACTCGGTCAGCAGCCGGCGCAGCGCGGGCGGCTCGCCGTCGGCCTCGCGGTGCAGCCGGCGCAGGTCGCCCCGCCAGCGGTCCAGGCACAGCCGGGCGCCGGTGCCGAGCATCGTCGAGGTCCGCTCGTCGTAGCGGCGGTAGTGGCCCCGGCCCAGCGCGTCGACGCGGTCCTGCCAGCTCGCCGCCTCCATCGCCTGCGGGGTCCGGTAGCCGGCGGCGAACAACTCCCGGGCGGCCGACACCGCGACGCAGGCCCGGATCCGGGTGCTCAGCAGCGTGGCGAGCACCAGCAACTGGTAGAGCGGGGCGGGCCGGTCGGCGAGCCGGATGCCCGCCTCCTCGGCGTACGTGGTGCCCCGCCGGTCCAGCAGGACCTTCGCCATCCTCCGGTCGTCGCCCATCCTCGGGGTGTACCCGCTGGGTGCCGGGTCAGCCCTGCGACCGTCCGCCCGGGCCGGCATGCCACCCACGGCGCCGGGTAACCGAGGTGGGACACGGTCGAACCCCGGAAGGAGAAGACCCGTGGTGAATCCGCAGCAGGAGGAACTGCGCCGCAACGACAAGGGCGCCACCAGCCAGTACAGCAAGGTCCCGGGTCCGACGGGCCACCCGCGCAACCGAGGCTCGTCCGGCGGCGACGAGGGCCGGCCGGTGCCCCGGGGGCAGGTCTCCCCGTACGGCCCGGCGATGGAGCCGGTCGCCGACGACGAGAGCGCCCGGGGCTAACGACCCCGGCCCGACACGGGCGGCCGCAGCCGGTTCCAGGTGGCTGCGGCCGCCATGCCGTACGCGACGTGCGGCACGATGTCGGCGACCCAGTCCGACCCGCGCCACCGGCGCGGGTCGGTCACTCCCAGCAGGGTCATCGACCCGTCGGACATCGTCATCACGCCGCCGCCGAGCACCCCGGTCGCTAGGGCCAGCGGCATCCGACGGCCCCGGGCCAGCACGGCGTAGCCGACGCCGGCCGCGATGCCCATCCCGTAGCCGAGGAGGGGCCCGAGGCCCGAGCGGCGGTTCACCGCCCGGTCCTCGGGCCCCAGGTCCACGTGCGCCACCCTGGCCAGCCGCCCGGCGGTGTTCTCCGGGGTGCTGCTCGCCGGCCGCGCGCGCAGCACCATGTCCAGGTAGCTGACCACGTTCAGGGCGGCGCTGCCGACGGCGCCGGCGATCGCCCCGTCAGCCAGGTGTGCCGCCCTCACTTCGGGTCGCCTGGTTCGCGCTCGCCCTTGGGGCCGTAGACCCGCTCACCGCGGACGACGCCCCGCTGCCCGCGATCGGACTGCAGGATCCGGTTTGCCACGTCGTTCGCCTTGCGGTCCGACACCCGCCGTCCCGAATCGTCGATCACGTCACGGATGCGCGCCCGCTGCTTGTCGTACGCGTTGCTGCCCGGCCGTGGTCCTGGCATCACTGCCTCCTCCGGTCGTCCTCGCCGTTGGCGTACCGCGGTCGTCTACCCGCCTGCGGCGGGGCCAACCCCGCGCTCGGCTCAGCGGGGCGCGTGGACGACGGCGACCGGGCAGTCGGCGTGGTGCAGCACGGACTGGCTCACCGAGCCGAGCAGCAGCCCCGTCAGTTCGCCGCGGCCCTGCCGGCCCACCACGAGCAGCTGGGCCCGCCGGGACGCCTCGGCGAGCACGGTGGTGGGGCGGCCCCGCACGGTCTCCCGGCTGACCGGCACGTCCGGCCACCGCTCGGTCAGCCCGGCCAGCGACTCGGCCACCACCCGCTCCTCCTCGGAGCGCAGCTCGGTGTCGTCGTACACCAGAGGTTGCATGTCGCCCGGCGCGGTGGACGTCGGGTGCCGGTAGGCGTGCAGCGCGACCAGCGGGGCGTCGCGGACCGACGCCTCCTCGACGGCGAACTCCACGGCGAGCCGGGACGTCTCGGAGCCGTCGACCCCGACCACGACGGGTCCGTCCGGGCGGTCGGTGCCCCGGGCGACGAGCACGGGGCAGTCGGCGTACGAGGCGACCTGCACCGCGACGGAGCCGACCACCAGGGCGGAGAACCCGCCGAGCCCCCGGTCGCCCAGCACGATCATCGCGGCGGCCGGCGACTCGCCGAGCAGCACCGCGGCGGCCTCCCCGTCGATGATCTCGCCGGAGACGCGCAGCCCGGGCACCGTCGCCTCGGCCTCGGTGGTCGCGGCGGCGACGAGCTGCTCCGCCTGGTGTCGCAGGCCGGCGCCGGGCGGGCCGCCGGCGGGCGCGTCCACCGGCACCCGCAGCAGCGGCCAGATGAACCCGTGCACGATCCGCAGTGGCCGGTTCCGGCGGGTCGCCTCGACGGCGGCCAGCCGTACGGCGCGCAGCGCCGCCTCCGAGCCGTCCACGCCGACGACCACCGCCGCGCCGTTCGCCGAGTTCACCGCCCACCTCCCGCCGGTTCCCGGCCAGTATCGCGGCCGGTGCCCGGTCGGCGAGGCGATACCGCCCAGGACGACCGGTGGGTACGCTGTCGACGACCGCCGGGGAGGGAGCGTCGTCGATGGTGGAGCCGGACCAGCCGAGCACCGCGTGAATGATCGATTTCTGGCTCGGCGGGGAGCACCACTTCCCGGTCGACGTGGCGGCGGCCCGCGCCTTCGAGCAGGCGTACGGGCCGTGCGCGCCGGTCTTCCGGGAGCTGCGGGCCTTCCTGGGCCGGGCGGTCCGGGCGATGGCCGCGGCGGGCGTGGACAGCTTCCTGGTCTTCGGCGCGGGCGTGCCCACCATGGGCAACGTGCACGAGGTCGCCCCGGACGCCACCGTGCTCTACACCGACGTCGACCCGGTCACCATCCGCCTCGGCCAGCGTCTGCTCGCCGGCAGCGACCGGGCCGGCTACGGCTACGGCGACGCCACCGACATCGGCACAGTGGACCGCGCCCAGCTGCACCGGTTCGTGCCGGGGTGGTGTTCCTCGGCCTGGCCGCGTTCCTCGACGACGAGACCCTCGCGCGCACCCTCGACGAGCTCTACGAGGCGACGGCGCCGGGCAGCCTGCTGGCGGTCGACTTCGACACCGAGGAGCTGGCCGGCCACCCGGAGGCCCTCGCGATGATGGGCCCGGCGTTCCGGATGCGCCCGCCGGCCGCGTTCGCGCCGCTGCTCGGCCGCTGGACGCCCACCGCCGACGGCATCGTGCCGATCACCCGGTGGCGTCCCGCCGGCCCGCCGGCGCAGGTTCCGGACGCCTTCCACGGCGCGGTCGCCGTCCGCTCGGCCGGCTGACCGGCCCCGCCCGCCGCCCGCGCCGCCGCGAGGCCGCGCGGGGGCGGCAGCGTGCCGTCGGGTCGTCCGCCCGGGTCGGGTACGCCGCCCCCGCCGGCGTCGGGCCGCCCGGCCGCCCGGGCGCCGACGACACCTCCGTATGATGCTTGCCCTACGGCAAGCGTTTCCGGAGGATGACTGATGGTGGAGGCACCGGCCCAGGTCTCGCGTGCGTTGCGTGCGGCGCCGCCCGACCAGGTGGTGGAGGCGGCGGACCGGGCCATCCGGGCCGGCCTCGGCGCGTCCCGGACGGACGTGTTCATCGCCGACTACCGGATCAGCGGGCTGTGGCCGGTGCTGGACCCGGAGCTGCCCGACGGGGACTTCCTCGCCTGCCACAGCATGGCGCAGCGCTGCTTCAGCAGCCAGCAGCCGGTGACCGACGCCGACGACGAGGGGCGGTGCCGGCTCTACCTGCCGCTGTCGGTGTGGGGGGAGCGCCTCGGCGTGCTCCTGGTCGAGCTGCCGGCCCCGCTCGGCCCGGACAGCGTCGACCGTGTCGCGGACATCGCCGGCGAGCTGGCGGTCGTCCTGCGGGCGGCGGACCGAGAGACCGACCGGTACCGCCGGGTGCGCCGGCGGGAGCGGCTCAGCATGGCCGCCGAGATGCAGTGGGAGCTGCTGCCGGGACGCAGCGTCAGCCACGGCGCGTTCGAGCTGGCCGGCCAGCTGGAGCCGGCGTACACGGTCGGCGGGGACCACTTCGACTGGTCGGTGGACGGTGACCGGCTCACGGCGACGGTGCTGAACGGCGCCGGCATCGGCCTGGCGGCGGCGCTGCTCACGGCCGTCACCGTGAACGCGCTGCGCAACGCGCGGCGCTCCGGGGGCAGCCTCGTCGAGCAGGCCGAGTTGGCCTCCGACACGGTCTTCTACCAACATCGCGGGCGACGGTACGTGGCCACGCTGCTGCTGGAACTGGACACCGTGACCGGTCGGGTGCGGGCGGTGGACGCCGGCTCCCCGCGCCTGCTGCGGCTGCGCGGCGGCACCGTCACGCCGATCACGCTGGAGCAGCAGCTGCCGCTGGGCATGTTCGCCGAGGCCCGCTACGACGTCCAGGAGTTCGACCTGGAGCCGGGGGACCGGATCTTCGTGGTCAGTGACGGGGTGTGGGCCGCCGATCCCGGTGACCGGGGGGCGTACGGCGAGCGGGCGATGGCGCGGGCGATGCGCGCCACGCGGCTGCAACCGCCGGCCGAGGCGGTTGGTACGGTGATGCGCGAACTGCACGCCTGGCATGCGGACGCGGATCTCCGCGACGACGCGGTCGTGGTCTGCCTGGACTGGCGTGGCACGGGTGGCCGGGGCGACGGGTGAGGATCGTCGCCGCAACGGCCGGGCACGAGCGGGACGATCGCAGGGGACACCTGGTGGAGCGACCTCCGAATCTCGCCGCGGCGATCGACGCCGCCGCCGAGGCGCTCGTCGGTGTGCTCGACTCCGCCGTGTCCCGGCACCAGATGGCCGTCTCGCCGACACAGTTGCGCGTGTTGTCGCTGATCAGCAGTCGGCCGGAGACCAACGTCAACGGCCTGGCCGAGTTGTTGGACGTCGTGCCGTCCTCGGCGAGCCGGCTCTGCGACCGGCTGGAGGCCACCGGCCTGCTGCGCCGGGTGGCCGACCCCCGGGACCGGCGGGAGGTGCGGCTGGTGCCGACCGCCGCCGCCGAGACGCTGCTGCGCGAGTTGAAGGAGCGCCGGCACCGGGCGGTGCAGGCGGTGCTGGACCGGATGCCGGGTCGCGTACAGCACGACCTGCTGCTGGCCCTGCGGGCGTTCGAGCAGGCCGCGACGGCGGAGCCGCAGTCGGACTCCTCGGTCCGCACCGCCTGACGGCCTTCCCCGCGCGCCGCCCGTCCCGCCACACGGCCGTCCGCTTCCCGCTAGTGTCCTAGGATGCCTTAGGGGTGGTGGCCACCCCGTCGACACCCGGACAGCGTCGACGGAACCGGACGCCTGAACCCGGGGAGGCGGCGAAGGGCCCGATATAGTGGCAGCGCAGTCAGCCGGCCCGCGATCACGTTGATCGCGGGCCGAGTCAGGCGGCGGTCCCGTACGGGGATCGCAGGGGGTGCCGGCGTCAGCCGGCCCGACAGCGCGCACGGAACTCGCGACGCCCGTCCTCGGCCGGGCGGTCGGAGCGTGTGGCGGAGGAGGTTCGGTGTCGCGTCGGCCGGCTCGCTCGGAACACGCGGAGGCCAGCGCCGGCACGAGCGCACCGGCAGCGGGCGACCGCGTCCTGACGGTGCCGAACCTGATCAGCTTCGTCCGGCTGCTGGGCGTCCCGCTCTTCCTCTATCTCCTGCTCGTCGCGCACGCCGACGTGGCCGCGATCGTGGTGCTGGCCGTCGGCGGCACGACGGACTGGGTGGACGGGTGGGCGGCGCGCCGGATGCGCCAGGTCAGCCGGCTGGGGGAGCTGCTCGACCCGGCCGCCGACCGCCTCTACATCCTCGCCACCCTGGTCGGGTTCACCGCCCGGGGCGTGGTGCCCTGGCAGTTCACCGCGGCGCTGCTGGCCCGGGAGTTGCTCCTGCTGGGGTCGCTGGTGGTGCTGCGGCGGTACGGGTACGGCCCGCCGCCGGTGCACTACGTCGGCAAGACCGCGACGTTCCTGTTGCTGGCCGCCTTCCCGGTCCTGCTGCTCGCCGCGGCGGTTCCCGGTGCCGAGGCGGTGGCCGGGCCGATCGGTTGGGGGCTGGCCTGGTGGGGCCTGGTGCTCTACTGGGTGGCCGGCGCGATGTACGTGGTGCAGGCGAGCCGGCTGCTCAGGGCCGTGCGCGCCGAGGGAGCGTCGGCATGACGACACCGCCGGGCGAGGGTCGGGGGCGGTCCGACCGGGTGTACGCCCCGGACTTCCTCACCGAGTTGTTCCGCAACCCGTTGGATCCGGGGTACGCCGACGCTGCGGCCCGGCGCCGGGAGCGGCAGGGCCCGCCGGCGGGGTGGCGGCACTGGTCGGCGCGGTCGGTGAGCCTGGTCCTGGCGGTGGTGCTGGGGTTCCTGTTCGCGGTCGCGTACCGGCAGACGTTGGAGGCCGAGCCCGGGCGCAGCCAGGCCCGCTCCGGCCTGGTGGCGCAGATCAAGCAGCGGGAGAGCGAGACCGACCGGTTGTCGGAGCGGGCGGACCAGTTGCGGGCGGAGGTGGCGCGGCAGCGGGCCGCGGCGCTGGGCGGCTCGGAGGCGGCGCGGCTGCGCACCCTGGAGGCGGGCACGGGCCTGGGGCGGGTGCGGGGTGACGGCGTGGTGGTGCGGCTGGCGGACGCGCCGCAGAATCCGGACGCGGTGACGGGCGCGGACGTCGGCCCGTCCCGGGTGATCTACAGCGATCTGCAGGGGGTCGCCAACGACCTGTGGGCCGCCGGCGCGGAGGCGATCTCGATCAACGGGCAGCGGTTGACGGCGACGTCGACGATCCGGTCGGCGGGGCAGGCGATCCTGGTGGACTTCCGGCCGGTGACGGGGCCGTACGAGGTGTCGGCGATCGGGCCGGGGTCGATGCGGGACCGGTACGAGGACAGTCGCAGTGCGTTGACGATGCGGAAGGTGGCGGAGGACACCGGGTTGTCGTTCGCGGTGCGGGAGGCCGAGGACCTCACCCTGCCGGCCGCTCCGGAGCCGCGGCTACGCTACGCGGAGCCTCCGGCGAGTGCGAGTCCGTCGCCGTCGGGGGCGGACCGTTCCGCCAGTTCTCAGCCGTCCGGTTCGAGGACGTCTCCCAGCCCCTCCGGAGGTGGTCGATGATCGCGGTGCTGGCGTTGCTCGCCGGTGTGGTCCTCGGGGTCTGGCTCGACCCCACGGTTCCCGCGGGTTTGCAGCCGTATCTGCCGATCGCGGTGGTGGCGGCGTTGGACGCGGTGTTCGGTGGGGTGCGGGCGAAGCTCGACCGGATCTTCGACGACAAGCAGTTCGTGGTGTCGTTCATCTCCAACGTGCTGGTGGCGGGTCTGATCGTGTACCTGGGTGACCAGCTCGGGGTGGGTGGCCAGTTGTCGACGGGTGTGGTGGTCGTGCTCGGGGTGCGGATCTTCGGGAACGTGGCGGCGATCCGTCGGCACCTGTTCCGGGCGTAGGTTGGTGGCGATGAGCAGCGAGGAGCACACGGAGACGGGCACGGGTTGGCCGCAGCCGGCGGGGCCGGAGCGGCCGTCGGGTCCGGCGGGGGAGCCGGATCCGCGGCCGGACGCGCCGGATCCGGACGAGTTGAGCCCGTTGGCGCCGGAGCGGGCGGAGCCGTCCGTGGCGGAGCCGGAGCGGTTCGACGAGGGCGCGACGGTGGACCTGAGCCGGGCTGCCGGTGAGGGGTCGGGCGGGTCGTCGCCGGAGGCGTCGGCGGTCGCGGGGTCGTCGCGGCGGCGGGTGAGTTCGGCCGGGGTGATGATCGCGGTGCTGCTGGCGTTGCTGGGGTTCACGCTGGTGGTGCAGTTGAAGACGACGTCGACGGATCCGACGGTGGCGGCGACGCGGCAGGAGGACCTGGTCCGGATCCTGTACGACCTGAATTCGCGGGAGGTCCGGCTGCGGCAGGACATCGCGGCGCTGGAGGAGAGTCAGCGGCAGTTGCGTTCGGGTGAGCAGGGGCGGCAGGCGGCGTTGGACGAGGCGACGCGGCGGGCCGACGAGTTGGGCATCCTGGCGGGGACGTTGCCGGCGACGGGTCCGGGGTTGGCGGTGCGGTTCGAGGCGGGTGAGAAGCCGATCTCGGCGTCGCGGGTGTTGGACGCGGTGCAGGAGTTGCGGGGCGCCGGTGCGGAGGCGATGCAGATTTCCGGCGGTGACCGGGCGACGGTGCGGATCATCGCCTCGACGTACTTTCTGGACGGGGAGAACGGGTCGTTGGTGGTGGACGGGCGTCGGTTGACGGGTCCGTTCACGATCACGGTGATCGGTGATCCGGCGACGATGCGTACGGCGTTGAACATTCCTGGCGGGGTGGTGGCGTCGGTGACGGGCGACGGCGGTAAGTTGATCGTTGAGGATCGTGAGGCTGCCGAGGTTTCGGCGCTGCACGCGCCGATCAAGCTGGAACACGCCCGTCCGGTCTCCTGACCGGCGCGGCTCGCACCGGTGGTGTCCGGTGCGTCGATGGTGAAGGACGCGTCTGGTGATTCCTGAGGATCTGCGGTATACCGCCGAGCACGAGTGGGTGGCGGGTGACGGCGGCGGCCCGGTGCGGGTCGGCATCACCCACTTTGCACAGGACGCCCTGGGTGACATCGTGTTTGTCCAGCTGCCCGACGTCGGTGCGGTGGTGGCGGCGGGTGAGTCGTTGGGTGAGATCGAGTCGACGAAGAGCGTGTCGGAGATCTACGCCCCGCTCGGCGGTACGGTGGCGGCGCGCAACGAGGCGCTCGGCGACACCCCTGAGGTGATCAACACGGACCCGTACGGTGCGGGTTGGTTGGTGGAGATCACTCCGGATGATCCGGCGGCGGTCGAAGGGCTGCTGTCCGCGGACGCGTATCGTGAGCTCACCGAGAGCTGAGTGCGTCCCCTCCGGGCGTGGTGGTTGTGTCCGCGCGTCCGGTTGCCCTGCATTTCGGCGCTGGCTAGGCTCGCCCAGTCGACCGAGAACCCAATAGTTGAGCGTTGCGGAATTGCCTTTCCGGGCACGGGGAGCCAGCCGCCGGGTGTTGGAGTGCCCGGCGGCCAGACCCGCCATTACCCCGACGCCGACCGAACAGATCCGTGAGGTGGTCCCATGACGCGCCCAGACGACGAGTTCCCCCCGCTCGACGTCACTTCGACGCTCAATCTCGGTTCGCTCGACGAAGTGCTGGAGGGGCCGGACACCGATGTGGTGCCGAGCCGGATGTCCGGTTCGTTGCCGCCGGGGATGGCGCTGCTGGTGGTTCGCCGGGGTCCGAACGCGGGTGCCCGGTTCCTTCTGGATCACGATGTGACGACGAGTGGCCGGCATCCGGACAGTGACATTTTCCTGGACGACGTGACGGTGTCGCGGCGGCACGCCGAGTTCCACCGTGATGGTGGGACGTTCACTGTGCGGGACGTGGGAAGCCTGAACGGCACGTACGTGAACCGGGAGCGGGTCGAGGCGGCCACGTTGAGCAACGGTGACGAGGTGCAGATCGGTAAGTTCCGGGTGGTGTTCATCGCCGGTCCGCGCCCGGAGGAGGAGGCCGGCCGGGGGTGAACGAGCCTGCGGCCTCCACGCCGCCCGGGGCGGCGCGTGCCCGACCGTTGATGAGCATCGGTGAGGTGCTGGGTCAGCTGCGGGTGGATTTTCCGGACGTGACGATTTCGAAGTTGCGGTTTCTCGAGGCCGAGGGCCTGGTGGAGCCGCAGCGGACGGCGGCGGGTTACCGGAAGTACAGCTGGGACGATGTGGCGCGGTTGCGGTTCGTGCTGACCGCGCAGCGGGACCAGTATCTGCCTCTGCGGGTGATCCGTGATCAGTTGGCGCAGTGGGACGCTTCCGGGGAGTCGCCGGGTCGGCAGCGGCCGACGTTGGTGGCGGTGGGCCCTCGTGGCGAGGTGCCGGGGCGGGTGTCGGAGGAGCCGGCCGGGTCGCCGCAGGTGCGGCTCGGCCGGGCGGATCTGGTGGCGCGTAGTGGGATCGACGAGTCGACGCTGGGTGAGTTGGAGCGGCTCGGTGTGGTGGTGTCGGATCCGCCGGGTTGGTACGACGACGATGCGTTGATCATCGCGCGGGCGGTGGCGGGTCTGGCGGCGTACGGGTTGGAGCCGCGGCATCTGCGGGGTTACCGGACGGCGGCGGACCGGGAGGTCGGTTTGTTCGCGCAGTTGGTGGCGCCGTTGGCGCGGCAGAGTGATCCGGCGGCGCGGGCGCGGGCGGCGGAGACGGCGCGGGAGTTGGTGGCGTTGTCGCAGCAGTTGCACGCGGCGTTGGTGCGGGTGGGGTTGCGGTCGACGTTGGGTCGGTGATCCGGCGGGGTTGTGGGGAAAGATCTGCCCCGGGAAGCGTGTCGTAGGCTTGCCGGGGTAACCCCTTTCTGGCGCGGGCGTGGTGCGGGTAGCGCATGGGACGGCCGTGTCGCGGTCCGTGTACCGTGCAGGGAAGGGCACGGTGCGGCGTAGGTGACAACGACACGGAGGCGGCGGTGCGCGAGCTGAGCGTGGTCGGAGTTCGGGTGGAGCTGCCCAGCAACCAGCCGATCGTCCTGCTCAGGGAGGTCGAGGGGGACCGCTATCTGCCGATCTGGATCGGCGCGGTCGAGGCGACGGCGATCGCTTACGAGCAGCAGGGGGTCAAGCCGGCCCGGCCGCTGACTCACGATCTTCTGCGGGACGTGTTGGCGGCGTTGAAGGCGCCGTTGCGGGCGGTGGAGATCACCGAGCTGAAGGAGAACGTCTTCTACGCGGATCTGTTGATCGGTGACGGGGTGCGGGTGTCGGCCCGGCCGAGTGATTCCATCGCGTTGGCGTTGCGGGTCGGTGCGCCGATTCGTTGTGCGGAGGAGGTCCTCAGCGAGGCGGGGATCGTGATTCCCGACGAGCAGGAGGACGAGGTGGAGAAGTTCCGCGAGTTCCTGGAGCAGGTGCGTCCGGAGGACTTCGCCGGCTGATTCCGGTGTCTTTCGGGTGTCACGTTCGGTGATGTTCCGGCGTGGTGGGTGATCTTCGTTGTCGTGGCGCGGCGTGTCGCGCCGGTTCCTCCGGGGCAATCTCTGAAGGCGGCTATAGGGTTGCCGTGTCGAGGGGTGCACGTCCCGGAAACGACGTGTCACCGCACTGGCGGGGAGGTTGTCCGGATGCACGAGCCGCGAGATCCCGATCCGGGTACGGAGCTGGACGAGCCGGGTGTGACGTCGCCAGGGTTGGCGACTGAGGGTGACGACACCGTTGGCTATCGAGGTGTGACGGCCTGCCATGCGGTGGGGATCAGCTACCGCCAGTTGGATTACTGGGCGCGCACCGGGTTGGTGGTGCCGAGCGTGCGGGACGCGTCGGGTTCGGGCACGCAGCGGTTGTATTCGTTCCGGGACCTGGTGGTCCTGAAGGTGGTGAAGCGGCTGCTGGACGCCGGGGTGTCGTTGCAGAACATCCGGAAGGCGATCGAGGCGCTGCGGTCCCGTGGGGTGGCGGATCTGGCGGGCATCACGTTGATCTCCGACGGGACGACCGTGTACGAGTGCCGGTCGCCGGAGGAGGTGGTCGACCTGTTGCAGGGCGGCCAGGGGGTGTTCGGTATCGCGATCGGCGGGGCGTTCAAGGAGATCCAGGGTTCGTTGTCGCATCTGCCGGCGGAGCCCGCGACGTCGGTGCCGCCGTCGGCGCCGGCGGGGGATCCGGTGGGTGACGAGTTGGCGGCGCGCCGGGCTCGGCGCCGGGCGGGCTGAGCGCGGCGTCGGGGCGCGTGCCGCTGGCTCCTGGTCGGGGTGGCGGCGTGCTTACTCCCTGGTGTGTGACGGGTGGTCCCACAGGTGGGGCAGCTCGACAGCGCCCGCAGCACCCGACCCGCCCAGGACCTGCCGACAGCGGGTCGACGGGTCGCCAGCTCAGCGGCACCACGCCGACGCTTCGCGGACGCCTCGCGGCGGCCGTACCGCAAGCCGACGTCCCGGCACGGACGGCGCGCGACCACCGACGGGGTGTGGCCCGCCCCCCACATCACCACGCACCGCAACCCACGCCGCCGTGCCAACGCGCCCATCGCCTCCGGGCGAAGCAAGGCAGGCACGCGCATGGCGATGTCCAGAGTGGCGTGCTTGCGGGGCAAGCGTCGATTGTGGACGTTTTCGGCGTGAGTCGGACTGTTGACAGTCTTTGTGTGGCCGGGAATCCTATGTGCGGCGCGCGGCTTGCCGCGCGCATGTCACTGTCCGTGACATGCGCGGCGGCGGGTCGGTGAACCGTGCCGGGGGACGACGCAGAAGGCGACGACCGCGCCTACCCGACGATCGGATTTGAACAACGTGCAGACTGACTATCATGCCGCCGCGGTGTTGGTGGATGCCGGTGGGCGTGTCGTGGACGGCGAGGGGTCGGGCTGCCCGGTGGCGCATGATCCCCGGCCGCAGGCGCCTCCGATGGCGGACGTGGCGGCGGAGGCCGTCGAGTTCCTGCGTCTCTACCACGCGGAGCGGCGGCTGCCGGACGTGGCCGCGCGGATCGCGGAGGTGCGGGAGGAGATCGCGCTGACCGGCACGTACCGGCACACCTCCGAGGAGCTGGCGTACGGGGCGAAGGTGGCGTGGCGGCAGTCGGTGCGCTGTGTGGGGCGGGTCCGGTGGGCCGGGTTGAAGGTCCGGGACCGGCGTGACGTGACGACGGTGGCGGGGATCGCGCAGGAGTTGGCGCAGCACCTTTCGGTGGCTGACAACGGTGGGCGGATCCAGTCGGTGATGACGGTGTTCGCGCCGGATCGGCCCGGGGTGGGTCCGCGGGCGCGGATCTGGAACGACCAGTTGATCCGCTACTGCGGTCATCGGCTGGACGACGGGTCGGTGCTGGGTGATCCGGCGCAGGTGGCGATGACGGACGCGGCGCGGCGTCTGGGGTGGCGTCCGCCGGCGGTGCCGGGACGGTTCGACCTGCTGCCGTGGGTGATCGAGACGGCGTACGAGGATCCGACGCTGGTGGAGGTGCCGCGGGACCTCGTCCGCGAGGTTGCCCTGACGCATCCGGCGTACCTGTGGTTCGAGGAGTTGAGGCTGCGCTGGCACGCCCTGCCGGTGATCAGCAACATGCGCCTGCGGGTCGGTGGGGTGGACTACAGCTGTGCCCCGTTCAACGGGCACTACCTGAGTGACGAGATCGGCACCCGGAACATGGGTGACCGGGATCGGTACGACCAGTTGCTGCCGGTGGCGCGGGGGTTGGGGTTGGACACCTCGCGGGAGGACACGCTGTGGCGGGAGCACGCCGTGTTGGTGATCAACCAGGCGGTGTTGCACTCGTTCCGGGCGGCGGGGGTGCGGGTGTCGGATCCGCACACCGAGTCGGAGCTGTTCATGAAGTTCTGCGCGCAGGAGGAGCGGGCGGGCCGGCCGGTGCACGGTGACTGGTCGTGGCTCAACGGCAGTGTGGGGTGGGCGGCGTTGCACGCGGTGCACCACCGCTACTACGACACCCGGGTGCCGGATCCGAACCTGTGGCAGGGTGACCGCGCGTACGGGGCGTCGGGCGTGGTGGGGCTGACCCTGCGGGAGCGTCACGACGCCGCCCGCCGGCAGGAGGGCTGAGGCATGGACGTCGCGGCGTTACGCCAGAGTTGGGCGCAGTTCTGTGTGGCCGGCCCGGAGGCGGCGAAGTACTTCTACGCCACGTTGTTCGTGATCGCGCCCGAGGCCCGCACGATGTTCCCGACGAACATGCAGTACCAGCAGGACAAGTTGCTCTCGGCCCTGGGGCACATCATCACCCACGTCGACGACGAGCGGGAGCTGACGGCGTTCGCGCAGCGGTTGGGGGCCGACCACCGCCGGTTCCGTGGCGAGGACCGACAGGGTCGGCCGGTGCCGTTGGCGGAGTGGCACTACATCTGGGTCGGGCAGGCGTTGCTGGCGACGCTGGAACGCTTCCTCGGGCCACGGTGGACGCCGGCTCTGCGCGCGGAGTGGGCCGCGGCGTACGAGTTGGTGGCGCGGTTGATGCTGACGGGGGCGGCGGAGGCGGAGCGGACGTCGCCGCCGTACTGGGAGGCGGAGGTGCAGTGGGTGCAGCGGCGGCGGGCCGACGTGTGCGTGTTCACGGTCCGCCCGAACTACCTGTGCGACTACCTGCCGGGGCAGTCGCTGCCGGTGCAGGTGCCGCAGTTGCGGATGTGGCGGTACCTGTCGCCGGCGAACGCGCCGCGCGCCGACGGGACGATCGAGTTCCACGTCCGGGCTGCGGGTCGGTTCTCCACGCATCTGGTGCGGAAGCTGCGCGAGGGCGACCAGTTGCTGTTGGGGTTGCCGGTGGGGGATGCGTTGTCGTCGTACGACCGGTCGCAGCTGCCGTTGCTGCTGGTGGCGGGCGGCACCGGGTTGGCGCCGTTGCGGGCGGTGGCGGAGGCGGTGCAGCAGGGGTCGGGGCGTGCGACGACGCTGGTGGTGGGCGGTAAGACCCCCGACGACCTGTACGACGACCAGGCGTTGCGGGAGTTGGCGGCGACGCCGCCGGCGGGGTCGTGGCGCTCCGGTGCGGGCGGCGGGTGGTTGCGGTACGTGCCGACGGTGGAGAGCGGCTGGCAGTGGCAGGGTGAGGTGGGTACGGCCGGTCAGACCGCGGTGCGGTTGGGTCCGTGGCGGGACACCGACGTGCTGGTCTGCGGCAGTCCGGAGATGACCCGGGAGACGATCACCGCCCTGACGGTGTCCGGTGTGCCGCCGGAACGGATCCTGGTGGAGAGTTACGACCAGTCTCTTTATCCACCTCTCGCGAGCGCGGCGGCCGCCGCGCCGCGGGACTTCAGTTGGACAGGTGTCCGATGAGCATCGATCATGGCGACCGGGTCTCCGCCGTCCCGACCGGCGAGCTGACCCGGGCGTTGGGCGCGCTGGAGGCCCGCCGCTTCCGGGGTAGCCAGTGGTTGTCCGCCGACGAGGTCGCTGGCCTGGCCCGGTCGGTCGACGAGCGGATGGCGTTGCTCGACGGTGAGGTGGATCGGCTGCGGCGGGAGAACGACGGGCTGGTGCGGCAGGTGGAGATGCTGCGTCACGGCGCGCTGCCCAGCACCGCCCCGCAGGGCCCGGACCCGCTGGTGGTCGAGTTGGCGGTACGGGCGCAGGACGAGGCGAACCGGACGATCAGTGAGGCCAGCACGGAGGGCGCGGAGATCATTGCCGATGCTCGGCGGCAGGCCGACGAGATCCTCGCCGAGGCGCATCGCCGGGCGGGGTCTCTTTCCCCTCAGGGGGTGCCTCGGGGTGAGGACCTGCGGGGGCAGGTGCGGGAGTTGGAGGGCCGGCATGCGGCGCTGGTGGCGGCGGTGACGACGGCGCAGCAGCAGCTGAGCCAGTGGCAGGAGCACCTGTCGGCGCAGTCGGAGCAGTTGCGGGCCGACGCCTATGCCGCCGGGGCGGCCAGTGCGCGGCTGCGGGCGGTGCTCGACGGCTGACCGCGGCGGGACGCCGCGGCGGGCGGGCGTGCCGGACGTGGCGCGGTGGGCGCCGCCCGATTCCGGCCCGGCGGGATCTTGCGGCCGGTCAGCCGGCGGCGATGGAGGCGACGGCGTCGGCGATCGGGGTTTCCCCGCCGACCAGCTCCAGGATCTGCCTGGCGGTGCGGGGCTCGTAGAGCAGGGCGAGCAGCACGCGGGCGACGTCGGTGCGGGTGACCGCGCCGGGAGGCACGTGCCGGGCCAGGGTGATCCGCCCGGTGGGTGGGTCGTCGGTGAGTCGGCCGGGTCGCAGCACGGTCCAGTCGAGGTCGCGGCCGGTCAGGTCGTCCTCGGCGGATTTCTTCGCCCGCAGGTACGCCGCGAACACCTCGTCGGTGCCGGTGGGCGGCTCGCCGTCCACGCCCATCGAGGAGACCAGCAGGTAGCGGCGGACGCCGGCGCGTTCGGCGGCGTCGGCGAGCAGCACGGCGGCGGCCCGGTCGACGGTGTCCTTGCGGGCGGCGCCGCTGCCGGGGCCGGCGCCGGCGGCGAAGACCACCGCGTCGGCGCCGGCGAGGTGGCCGGCGAGGTCGGCGACGCCGACGTGTTCGAGGTCGGCGACGACGGGGTGGGCGCCGGCGGCGGTCAGCGCGGCGGCGTGGTCGGGGTTGCGGATCAGGCCGACGGCGGTGTCGCCGCGCCCGGCGAGTTCCCGGTGGGTCAGTTTGGCGATCTTGCCGTGGCCTCCGGCGATGACGACGCGCATACCTGCCAACCTAGTCGCCGCTCCGGCATGCCGCGGTGGGGTCGCGGGGTGTTCGCCGGGGCGCGGGCCGTTGAGGCAGCATGGACGGGTGACGGAGACGGTCGACGCGCTGGCCGGCCTGGTGGCGGGCGGTGGTGTCGTGGTGTTGAGCGGGGCGGGCCTGTCGACCGAGTCGGGCATCCCGGACTACCGGGGGCCCAGTGGGGCGGCCCGTCGGCACACCCCGATGACCTATCAGGTGTTCACCGGGGACGCGCAGGCGCGGCGGCGCTACTGGGCGCGCGGCCACCTGGGGTGGCGGGTGATCGCGCGGGCGGCCCCGAACGACGGGCACCGGGCGGTGGCCCGGTTGCAGCGTGGCGGGCTGGTCGACGGGGTGATCACGCAGAACGTCGACGGGTTGCACACGGCGGCGGGCAGCCCGCGGGTGGTGGAGTTGCACGGTCGTCTCGACGAGGTGGTGTGCCTGGGGTGCGGCAACCAGACGTCCCGGGAGGAGCTGGACCGGCGGCTGCGGGAGGCGAATCCGGGGTTCGACGCGCGGGTCGCGGCGGTCAACCCGGACGGTGACGTGGATCTCGACGACGACGAGGTGGCGCGGTTCCGGACGGTCGACTGCACGTTCTGCGGCACCGGGGTGCTCAAGCCCGACGTGGTGTTCTTCGGTGAGACGGTGCCGGCGCCGCGGGTGGCCCGCTGTTTCGACATGGTGCAGCGGGCGCGGCTGCTGCTGGTGCTGGGGTCGTCGTTGACGGTGATGTCGGGTCGCCGGTTCGTGCTGCGGGCGGCGAAGCTGGGCATCCCGGTGGTGATCGTCAACCAGGGGCCGACGCGGGGCGACGGGTATGCGGCGTTGACCCTCGACGCGTCGCTGGGCCGGTTGCTGCCGGCGTTGGCTGATCGGACGGTGGGGGCACCGGCCGGCGGTGACGTCGTCTCGGGCGCGGTGCCGTCGGGCCTGACCGGCGTCGGCCGGTAGCCGGCGGGGGCGCCGGGGTCGGCCGGCGGCGCGGGGCTGGTCGATGACCCGCCGCCAGGTGCCGTCGGGCTGGCGGCGGGCCATCTCGGCGGTGACGCTGCCGTGGTCGAGCCGGGTGGAGGTCAACGCCAGGTCGCCGGCGCGCAGGGTGGGTCGCGGGCTCGGGCGTCACATCACACCTCCACAGCTCACCGTGATCATGTCGAGGGGGTACGACATCCATCGGCCGACCGGGCGCTGGTAGCGTTGACCATGCCGGTACCACCCACGTGGGAGAGACCGCCCAGAAAGCACCTCGGGCGGCGCCGAAGGGGCAAATCCTCCCCGGAACCTCTCAGGCAAAAGGACCTCGTGGGCAGGCACTGTGGAGCGCTGTGCGGGCGCGACAGAGGGGGAGGCCGACCTGTCGACCTCGCCTCAGGGGAGCGCCGCCCATGACCGCAGAGCAGTTCGCCGCCCGCCACGTCGGCCCGGATCCGGCCGACGAGCGCCGGATGCTGGAGGCCGTCGGCTACGGCTCGATCGACGAGCTGATGGACGCGGCGATCCCCGAGGTGATCCGCTGGCACGGCACCCTGGACCTGCCGGAGCCGGCCACCGAGCACGACGCGCTCGCCGAGTTGCGGGCCCTCGCCGCCCGCAACACCGTGGCCGTGTCCATGATCGGCCTGGGCTACCACGGCACGCACACCCCGGCGGTGATCCGCCGCAACGTGCTGGAGAACCCGGCCTGGTACACGGCGTACACGCCGTACCAGCCGGAGATCAGCCAGGGGCGGCTGGAGGCGCTGCTGAACTTCCAGACGATGGTCACGGACCTGACGGGGCTGGCCACCGCGAACGCGTCGATGCTCGACGAGGGCACCGCGGCGGCGGAGGCGATGACCCTCGCCCGCCGCGCGTCGAAGAGCAGGAGCGCGGTGTACGTGGTCGACGCCGACACCCTGCCGCAGACCGTCGCGGTGATCACCAGCCGGGCCGAGCCGCTCGGCATCGACGTGCGGGTGCTCGACGTCGAGCGCGAGGAGCTGCCGGCGGAGTTCTTCGGTCTGCACCTGCAGTATCCGGGGGCGTCCGGGGCGGTGTGCGACCAGGCGGGCCTGGTCGAGGCGGCGCACGCGGCCGGCGCGCTGGTCACCGTGGCGGCGGACCTGCTGGCCCTGACGCTGCTGCGCCCGCCGGGGGAGATCGGCGCCGACATCGCCGCCGGCACCACCCAGCGGTTCGGCGTGCCGATGGGCTTCGGTGGGCCGCACGCCGGCTACCTGGCCGTGCGGGCGGGTCTGGAGCGGATGCTGCCCGGCCGTCTGGTGGGGGTGTCCCGTGACGCGGACGGCAACCCGGCGTACCGGCTGGCGTTGCAGACCCGCGAGCAGCACATCCGGCGGGAGAAGGCGACCAGCAACATCTGCACCGCGCAGGTGCTCCTCGCCGTGATGGCCGGCATGTATGCCGTGTACCACGGCCCGGACGGGCTGCGCGCGATCGCGGCGCGTACGCACGAGATGGCGGCGCGGCTCGCGGCCGGGCTGCGCGCCGGCGGGGTGAGCGTCGCGGACGTCGCGTTCTTCGACACCGTGACCGCGACCGTGCCCGGCCGGGCCGCCGAGGTTGTGGCGGCTGCGGCGGTGCGGGGGGTGAACCTGCGGCTGGTCGATGCCGACCGGGTCGGCGTGTCCTGCGACGAGACGACGACGCCGGCGCACCTGGCGGCGGTGTGGGCCGCTTTCGGTGTCGACGCCGTCGTCGGCGACGTGGCCGCGGCGCTGCCCGCCGGGCTGGCCCGCACGTCGGACTTCCTCACCCATCCGGTGTTCCGCAGCCACCACTCCGAGACGGCGATGCTGCGCTACCTGCGGCGCCTGTCGGACTTCGACTACGCCCTGGACCGGGGGATGATCCCGCTCGGGTCGTGCACGATGAAGCTCAACGCCACCACCGAGATGGAGCCGGTGAGCTGGCCGGAGTTCGCGCACGTGCACCCGTTCGCGCCGCAGGCGCAGACGGCCGGCTACCGGGAGATGATCGCCCAGCTGGAGGCGTGGCTGGCGGAGGTGACCGGCTACGACGCGGTCAGCGTGCAGCCCAACGCCGGCTCGCAGGGTGAGCTGGCGGGTCTGCTGGCCATCCGGGCCTGGCACCGCAGCCGGGGGGAGGGCCACCGGGACGTGTGCCTGATCCCGTCGTCGGCGCACGGCACGAACGCGGCCAGCGCGGTGATGGCCGGGATGCGGGTCGTCGTGGTGGGCTGCGACGACGGCGGCAACGTCGACCTGGTCGACCTGGACGCGAAGATCGACAAGCACCGCGACGCGCTCGCCGCGATCATGGTGACGTACCCGTCGACGCACGGGGTGTACGAGACGGGCATCGCGTCGCTGTGCGCGAAGGTCCACGACGCCGGCGGTCAGGTGTACGTCGACGGGGCGAACCTCAACGCGTTGGTCGGGTTCGCCAAGCCGGGCCGGTTCGGGGCGGACGTGTCGCACCTGAACCTGCACAAGACGTTCTGCATCCCGCACGGCGGCGGCGGTCCCGGGGTGGGGCCGGTGGCGGTGCGGGCGCACCTGGCGCCGTTCCTGCCGGGCGACCCGCTGGGCGCGCACGTCGACGGTCGGCCCGCGATCTCGGCGGCGCGGTACGGGTCGGCGGGGATCCTGCCGATCCCGTGGGCGTATCTGCGGATGATGGGCGCGGCGGGGCTGGCCCGGGCGACCGGGGTGGCGGTGCTGGCGGCGAACTACGTGGCGGCGCGGCTGCGCGGGCACTTCCCGGTGCTGTACGCCGGCAACAAGGGCCTGGTGGCGCACGAGTGCATCCTCGACCTGCGGCCGCTGACGAAGGCGACCGGGGTGAGCGTGGACGACGTGGCGAAGCGCCTCATCGATTACGGGTTCCACGCGCCGACGATGTCGTTCCCGGTGGCGGGGACGCTGATGGTGGAGCCGACCGAGAGCGAGGACCTGGCCGAGCTGGACCGGTTCTGCGACGCGATGATCGCCATCCGGGCGGAGATCGACAAGGTGGGTGCCGGGGAGTGGCCGGCGGGCGACAACCCCCTGGCGAACGCGCCGCACACGGCGGCGATGGTGGCCGGGGACGAGTGGCCGCACGCGTACCCGCGGTCGGTGGGGGCGTACCCGGCCGGGGTGGACCGGGCCGGAAAGTACTGGCCGCCGGTGCGGCGCATCGACGGCGCGTACGGTGACCGGAACCTGGTGTGTTCCTGCCCGTCACCGGAGGCGTTCGAGAGCTGATGTCGCGGCGCGCCGGGGCGGTCGAGGTGCCGCCCCGGCGGATGCGCCGACCTGGGGCGCGGCGGTCCCGACCGGGGGACTAGCCTGGGTCGACGCCACAAGACTGCGTGACGGAGAGTGACAGGTCAGGCGACGAGGGCGTGTCGGGCCGGGCCGCGGTGCGGGGCGATGGTCCTGCCGTCGGGGAGTAGTTCGCCGGTGTCCTCGAAGACGATGACACCGTTGCAGAGCAGGCTCCAGCCCTGCTCAGGGAAGCAGGCGAGGATGCGGGCGGCTTCCCGGTCGGTCGCTTCGGCGGAGGGGCAGGTGGGTTGGTGCTGGCACATCGGGATCTCCGGACTGTGGGGGCACTGTGTCATGGTTCACATGACCAGTGACGCACAGTACCAAGCGAAAGTGGACGGCATCGAGCAGGTATGCGCGTCGTTTCCGGGAAATCCACTGAACGGATGAGGGAGGATGGGCCGGACGGCGTGGAAACGCTTTCACGGGCAGGGGGCGATGTGCCGGCGGCGCCGGTCGCCTGCCGCCGTACGCTCGTCGAGCGGGCCCGCTGGCAGTGGCGGCCCGCCGACGGCGGCGACCCGGCCGCGCTGGCGCAGGAGTTCCTGGCCGCGCACGGCCTGCCGCTGCACGACCTGGCCCGCCCCGCCGCCGGCCACGACCCCGCCGGCGCCTGCGGGGCCGCCCTCTACGTCTCCGCCGCCGCCGGCGCGGTCCTCGCCGGCGCGCCGGCCGGCGCCGCCAGCCCCGCCCCCGCGCTGCCGGAGGTCGCCGTGGTCGTCTACGGCCACGGCCCGCCCGCCCCGCCGGCCGCCGCGGCGCCCGCCGCCGGCTGGTGGCTGGGCGACTGGGCGGAGAGCTGGACCCCGCGGCAGCACGCCGAGGCGGTGACCGCGGTCCGCGCCGCCATCGGCCGGGGCGACGTCTACCAGGTCAACCTCGTCGGGCACGCCGCCGCCCGGTACGCCGGCGACCCGCTGCCCGCCCTGGGCCGGCTCGCCGGGTTGCCCGGCGCCCGCTACGGCGGCACCCTCACCGGGGCGGGCTGGGCGATCGGCTGCGCGAGCCCGGAAACCCTGGTCGAGCTGACCGGCGGGCGGCTGGTCACCCGACCGATCAAGGGCACCCGGCCCGCCACCGCCGTCGGCCGCGCCGAGCTGCTCGCCTCGGCCAAGGAACGCGCCGAGCACGTGATGATCGTCGACCTGGAGCGCAACGACCTGGCGCGGGTCGCCCGCACCGGCAGCGTGCGGGTCGACGAGTTGTTCGCCGTACGCCGCTGGTGCGACCTGTGGCAGGCGGAGTCGACGGTGTCGGCGGCGGTCGCCGACGGGCTCGGCCTGGCCGACCTGCTGCGCGCGGTCTGCCCGGGCGGCTCGGTCACCGGCGCCCCGAAGCTCGCCGCGCTGGGCCGCGTCGCCGCCCTCGAGCCGGTCGGGCGCGGCGCGAGCATGGGGGCTCTCGGCTGGGTCGCCCCCGGGCGGATCGACCTGGGGTTGACCATCCGCACCGCCGCCGTCGACGCCGACCGCGTGCACGTCTGGGCGGGCGGGGGCATCACCTGGGGCAGCGACCCGGACGCCGAGGTCGCCGAGGCCGCCGCCAAGACCGGCCCCGTCCGCGCCGCGCTCGCCGGCCGCTGACCACGGCCCGGCGCGCGCAGCGCCGGCCCGGAGGTCTCCTGACCTGACCGGTGGGGCGGGGTGTCAGCGGCGGTCGGCGAAGCCGTCCAGTGCCGCGACGGCCCGCTCCGCCATGCCGTTCCTGCTGCCGTGCCCGGCGCGCTCCAGCAGCTCCAGGCGCGCGTCCGGCCAGGACTGCGCCAGCAGCCACGGGATGTCCGCCGGGCTGCTGATGTCGAGTCGGCCGTGCAGCAGCACGCCGGGGATGCCGGCCAGCCGCCCCACCTCGCGCAGCACCTGCTCCTCGGGCAGGAAGCAGTCGTGCCGCCAGTAGTGGGTGACCAGCCGAGCGAACACCGTCCGGAACACCGGGTCGGCGTAGCGGGGGTCGGGCCGGTGACCGGGGGCGGTGGCGACGTGGGTGTCCTCCCAGGCGCACCAATCCCGGGCGGCCCGGTCCCGCACCGCCGGGTCCGGGTCGGCCAGCAGCCGGGCGTACGCGTCGGCCAGGTCGCCGTCGCGGTCGGCCGGCGGCACGCCGTCGCGGAACCGGGCCCATTCGGCGGGGAAGACCCGCCCCATGTCCCGGGTGATCCAGTCGATCTCCCGCCGGGTGCCGGCGGTGACGCTGAACAGCACCAGCTCGCTGACCCGCTCCGGGTGCCGCTGGGCGTACGCCAGAGCGAGGCAGGAACCCCAGGACGCGCCCAGCACCAGCCAGCGGTCCACCCCGACGTGCTCGCGCAGCCGTTCGACGTCGGCGATCAGGTGGTCGGTCGTGTTGGTGGACAGCTCCACGGTGGGGTCGGCGGCGTGCGGGAGACTGCGTCCGCAGCCGCGCTGGTCGAACAGGGTCACCCGGTAGCGGGCCGGGTCGAAGAAGGTCCGCCAGCTGGGCGAGCAGCCGGATCCGGGTCCGCCGTGCAGCACCACCGCGGGCTTGCCGTCGGGGTTGCCGCAGGTTTCCCAGTACACGAGCTGGCCGTCGCCGACGTCGAGCATCCCGTGCGCGTACGGCTCCGTCAGGGCATACCGCTGCGTCATCGCCTGTCCTCCCTCGTCCCACCAGATACAACAGCGCTGTTACATTAGCGGGGTGACCGACGTACCGGACCGGGAGGCCGTGGGCACGCTGCTGCGGCACGTCCTCGACGTGCTCGACGGCGACGTCGCCGCGGTGTACGCCGAGCGGGGCCTGGCCGACTACCGGCCCCGGTTCTCGCCGCCGCTGCGGGTGCTGGTGGCCGACGGGCCGCTGCCCATCCGCGACCTGGCCCGCCGGGTGGGGGTCACCCACTCGGCGGCCAGCCAGACCGTGGCCCAGATGGCCCGCGCCGGCCTGGTGGAGCTGACCCCGGGCGTGGACGCCCGGCAGCGCATCGTGCACCTGACCGACCGGGCCCGCGAGCTGCTGCCGGTGATCGAGGCGGAGTGGGCGGCGACGACCGCCGCGATGCGCGGGCTGGACGCCGAGCTGCCCGTGCCGCTGGCCGACCTGCTGCACGAGGTCCTCGCCGCGGTGCGCCGGCGGCCCATGCGGCAGCGCATCGCCGACGCGGGCCTGCCGCCGCCGGCCTGACCAGCCACCTCGGCCCCCACCGCCGGTACGCCGGCACCGTTCCACGAGGACGCTCCGGCGGTCTCCGCGCCGCCGACGGCACCCCGGCCGGGGCCGGCGGGCCGCTTCGACTCGCCCAACCGCCGCGGCTGGCCGGTCAGTGCTGCCGCAACAGTGCCGCCGCCCGCTCGGCGGCCACCGCCACGAGGTGGCGCACCGCGTCGACGTCGACGTCCGGGCCGGGCGGCAGCAACGGCAGCGTGGGCGCTCCCGCCGGCCCCGGTGGCGGCGGCAGGGGCGGCGTCGGGCGGGTGTACGCCTCGACGGCCGCCGTCCCCGCCGCGTCGGAACGCCCGGCGGGTGGCTCCGGCGCGACACGGGCCTGACCGGGTGACCCGGACGGCGGCGTCGACTCCGGCCGTGGCACGGTGCGGCCGGGGGCCGGCGCGGTGGCGAGCAGCTGCCGGGCGTCGCGGCCCCGGATCAGCAGCAGCAGGGCGGGGTCGGCGTCCAACAGCCAGGACACCTGGTGGCACAGCGCGGCGGCGTGCCGGCACGGGTGGTCCCACTCCGGGCAGTCGCACTCCGGGGTGACCTCGCCCAGCGCGGGCAGCAGCCGCACCCCGGCCAGGTTCGCCAGGTCGCGGGGCAGCTGCCCCGCCAGCAGCGCCGCCTGGTGCCCGGCCCGGGCGGCCACCTCACCGGCCAACAGGTCCCAGTCGTCCTCGGCCAGCGGTGCGACGCGCACCCGGGTGGCGTACGCCTGCTCGGTGTCGCCGTCGTGCACGGCGGCGGCGAGCCGACCGGGGCTGACGGTGATCGGGCCGACGTGCCCGGCGGCGGCCAGCCGGCGCCCGGCGCGCAGCGGCCTGACGTCGAGGGCGTCGGCCTCCCACGCCCGGTTCCACGCCGAGCCCCACCATGTGCGGGGGCGGCGGGCCCGGCCGGGCGGGAACGCGGTGAAGCCGCGCGGGGTCATCGGTTGCCGCCGAGGGTCACGAGTTCGGCCAGTTCGGTGTCGCTGAGCGCGGCCAGGGCCGCCGGTCCGGCGTCGAGGACGGCCTCGGCGAGTTCCCGTTTTCCGGCGAGCAGCGCGGCGATGCGGTCCTCGACGGTGCCCTCGGCGACGAGCCGGTGCACCTGCACGGGCCGGGTCTGCCCGATCCGGTACGCCCGGTCGGTGGCCTGGTCCTCCACGGCCGGGTTCCACCAGCGGTCGTAGTGCACGACGTGGTCGGCGCGGGTGAGGTTCAGGCCGGTGCCGGCGGCGCGCAGCGACAGCAGGAACACCGGGGCCTCGCCGGCGTCGAAGCGGCGGACCAGGTCGTCGCGGGTGGCGACGGGCAGCCCGCCGTGCAGCAGCAGCGCGCCGACGCCCCGGTCGGTCAGGTGCCGGTGCAGCAGTCGGGCCATCGCCACGTACTGGGTGAACACGAGCACCGCGCCGCCGGCGGGCAGGATCGTGTCGAGCAGGTCGTCGAGCAGGTCGAGCTTGCCGGAGCGGCCGGCCAGCGGGGGCGCGGTCTGGCGCAGGTACTGGGCGGGGTGGTTGCAGATCTGCTTGAGCGCGGTGAGCAGCTTGACCACCAGCCCGTGCCGGGCGAAGCCGTCGGTGCCGGCGATCAGGTCGAGCAGTTCGGCGACGCACGCCTCGTAGAGGGCGGCCTGTTCGGCGGTGAGCGCGACGGGCTGGTCGGTCTCGGTCTTGCCGGGCAGCTCGGGGGCGATGCCGGGGTCGCTCTTGCGGCGGCGCAGCAGGAACGGCCCGACCAGCCGGGCCAGGTCCCGCCCGGCGTCGGGGTCGCGGTCGGTCTGCACCGGCTTGACCCAGCGGGCGCGGAACTCGGTGAGGGTGCCGAGCAGCCCGGGGGTGGTCCAGTCCAGGATCGCCCACAGGTCGGTGAGGTCGTTCTCCACGGGGGTGCCGGTCAGGGCGACCCGGGCGGCGGCGGGGATCGCGCGCAGCGCCGTCGCGGTTTCCGAGTGCGGGTTCTTCACGTGCTGTGCCTCGTCGGCGACGAGCAGCGGCCACCGCCGGGCGGCCAGCCGGGCCGCGTCGCGGCGCAGGGTGGCCCAGGTGGTGAGGACGAACCCGCCGTCGAGGTCGTCGAGGTGGCGGTCGGGGCCGTGGAAGCGGCGTACGGGGGTGTCGGGGGCGAAGCGCCGGATCTCCCGTTCCCAGTTGCCGAGCAGCGACGCGGGACACAGCACCAGGGTCGGGCCGGCGGTGGCGGGGTCGGCCTGCCGGTGCAGGTGCAGGGCGATGAGGGTGACGGTCTTGCCCAGCCCCATGTCGTCGGCGAGGCAGCCGCCGAGGCCGAGCGCGGTCAGCCGGGCCAGCCAGCGCAGCCCGTGCCGCTGGTAGTCGCGCAGGGTCGCGGCCAGCCCGGGCGGTGCGGGCACCGGGGGAGCGGTCCCGCCGTCGGCGAGCCGCCGCGCGGCGTCGGCCAGCCAGCCCTCGGTGGTCACGTCGACGCGTTGGCCGTCGACGTGTGTGGCGCCGGTCAGCGCGGCGCGCAGCGCGGGCATCGCGGCCAGTGTCCCGGCGTGCGGGTCGCGGGCGCGGCGGGCCAGCTCCGGGGGCACCAGCACCCACCGCTCGCGCAGCCGCACCACCGGCCGGTGCGCGTCGGCGAGCCGGGCCAGCTCGGCCGGGGTGAGCGGCGCGCCGTGCAGGCTCAGCCGCCAGTGCAGCGCCACGTCGCCGGGCCCGGCGAGCAGCCCGGTCCCGGCGGCGCGGCGGCCCGGGGCGCGCAGCACGGCCGAGGCGGTGAGGTCGCGGTCGAGCCCCGCCGGCCAGTGCACGTCGATCCCGTCGCCGGCGAGGCGGGCGGCCGCGCCGGTGGCCAGGTCGACGACGTGGGCGTCGGTCAGCGCCAACGCGTCGGGCACGGCCGTGTCCAGCAGCCCGGCCAGGGGCGGCCACACGCGCGCGGCGTGTCGCAGGGCCAGCAGCGCGGCGTCGCGGGCGCCGGGCGGGAACCCGGGGACCGTGGCGTGCCACAGCGCGGCGGCGTCGGTGAGCAGCCCCGGCGCGGCGGCGCGGTGCACCTGCGCCACGAGCCGCCACGGTTCGTCGGGGGTGTCGTGGTGTTCCAGGCGCAGCGACAGCCGTACCGCCGCGTCGGCGTGGGCGGCGACCCGGGCGGCCCAGTCGCGCAGCCGCCCGACGGGTGTGGGTGTCGGCGCGGCCCACGCCCCGGTGGCGTCGTCGGCGCGGGGCAGGGTGTCGGCGACGGCGTCGAGGAAGTCACGCAGCAGCCGTGCCGGGTCGGGCAGCCAGGCGGGGGTGCGTCCGGGCACCGGCACCGCGCGGGCGGTGGCGGGCATCGCGGCGGCGAGCCGCGCCTGCCGGGCCTCGTCGTCGGCGGTGAGCGGCCCGACGCGCCAGGTGTCGTGCCCGGCGGGAGTCACCGCGGGCAGCAGCAGGCCGTGGGCGGCCAGGTGCAGGGCCTCCCGGGTGGCGGCGGCCCAGAACGCGGCCGCCGGGTCCGTGGCCGGCGCGGCGAGCAGCAGCGGTACGCCGGCCGCCAGCGACGCCCGTCGGGCGGGCACCGGGGTGGGGTGGCCGTGCGGGGGCGTCGCCAGGGTCACCCGGGCGGGTTCGCCGATCCCGTCGGGCGGTGGGCCGCCGTCGGGCGACCAGACGAGCAGTGCCCCGGCGCGGGGCGGGTCGGCGGGGGTGAACGTGACGGCGTGGGAGCCGATCGTCACGGGCGTCCTTCCGGGTGCAGGTCGGCGGTCAGGTCCTCGGCGCGGCGCAGGTCGTCGCGGACCTGGTCACGTTCGGCGGGGGTGAGGGGCACCGCCGTGGCGGCGGCGTCCAGGGCCTCGCGCGCCCGGTCGGCGTGGATCGGGATGGTCCGTTCGGTCACGGCGCCGGTCACCGGCTGAGCCTGCGGTAGCGGTGCACCGCGAGGGGCAGGAACACGGCGATCAGCAGCAGCGGCCAGGCGACGGCGAGGGCGACGGCGTGCTGCGCGGCGAACGACTCGCCGCCCCAGCCGGGGTTGCCGAACAGCTCCCGGCAGGCCGCGACGGTCGCGGACAGCGGGTTCCACTGCGCGACCGCCGCCAGCGGGCCGGGCATGGTGTCGGGGGCGACGAACGCGTTGGAGGTGAACCCGACGGGCCAGACCAGGATCTGCAGCACCACCACCGACTCGGGTCGGCGCAGCACCAGCGCCAGGTGGATGCCGACCCAGATCAGGGCGAAGCGCAGCAGCAGGAGCAACCCGACGGCGGCCAGGGCCGCGGCGGCGCCGGCGCGCCACTGCCAGCCGACGGCGAGGCCGCAGGCCAGCATGACGGCCAGGCCGGCGGCGGAGTGCAGCAGGTCGGCGGCGGCCCGGCCGGTGACCACCGCCGAGGGCGCCATCGGCAGGGACCGGAACCGGTCGGTGACGCCGCGGGCGGTGTCGGTGGCCACGGCCGCGTACGTCGACTCGATGCCGAAGGCCATCGTCATGGCGAACATGCCGGGCAGCAGGAACTCCCGGTAGTCGCCGCCGCCGGGCACGCCCATCGCGCCGCCGAAGAGGTAGCCGAACATCAGCACCAGCAGCACGGGGAACAGCAGCCCGACGATCGCCTGCGTGGGTTGCCGGACCCAGTGCGCCAGCGCGCGGCCGGTGAGGGTGACGCCGTCGGCGACGGCCCAGCGCAGGCGGTGCGGCAGCGGGTGGACGGTCACGCTCACGCGGTCACCTTCTCCTCGGCGGGGCGGGCGGCGGGGGAGTCCTCACCGGTGAGCTTCAGGAACACCTCGTCGAGGGTGGGGCGGCGTACCGCGATGTCGGCGGCGGTCAGGCCGGCGTCGTCGAGTGCCCGCAGCACGGCGGCCAGCGCGGCGACGCGCCCGGAGACGGGCACGCTGACCCGCAGGGCCGCCGGGTCGACGTGCGGCCTCGCCGCGACGGCGGCACCGACGGCCCGCGCCGCCCGGTCCAGTTCGTCGGCGCGGGACAGCACCACGTCGACCCGGTCGTCGCCGAGCGCGGCCTTCAGTTCGTCGGGGGTGCCGTCGGCGATCACCCGGCCGGCGTCGACGACCCGGACGCTGTCGGCGAGCTGGTCGGCCTCCTCCAGGTACTGGGTGGTCAGCAGCACGGTGGTGCCGTCGGCGACGAGGCCCCGCACGGCGTCCCACACCTGCGCCCGGGCGCGCGGGTCGAGGCCGGTGGTGGGCTCGTCGAGGAACAGCACCGGCGGGTCGAGGACCAGGCTGGCCGCGAGGTCGAGGCGGCGGCGCATCCCGCCGGAGTACGTGCCGGCGGGCCGGTCGGCGGCGTCGGTCAGGTCGAAGCGGGCGAGCAGTTCGGCGGCCCGGGCGCGGGCCCGCGCGCCACCGAGGTGGTGCAGCCGGCCGAAGAGCACCAGGTTCTGCCGGCCGCTGAGCACCTCGTCCACGGCGGCGTGCTGACCGACCAGCCCGATGCGGGCGCGCACCCGGTCGGGGTGTCGCCGCACGTCGGCGCCGGCCACCCTGGCGGTGCCGGCGTCGGGCCGCAGCAGGGTGGCCAGCACCCGCACGGCGGTGGTCTTGCCCGCGCCGTTGCGCCCGAGCAGCCCGCAGACCGTGCCGGCGGGCACCGTCAGGTCGAGGCCGGCGAGGGCCTCGGTGTCGCCGTAGCGCTTGCGTAGTCCCTCGGCCTCGATGGCCGGTCCGTCCCGGTGCATCCGCGCCCCCGTCCGCTCGTTCCGTACGCCGTACCGTACAACATACGGTACGGCGCACGGTAGAGTTCCGGGGCATGACGACCGAGTACAGCGGCACCGGCGACCCCGCGCGCAGCCTCGCCCTGCTCTGGCGCACCCGCGAACGCGCCAGCCGCAAGGGCCGGCCCGACCTGTCCGTGGACCGGATCGTCCGCGCCGCCATCGAGGTCGCCGACGCCGACGGGCTGGCCGCCCTGTCCATGCGCCGGGTCGCCGAACGCCTCGGCGTCGGCACCATGAGCCTCTACACGTACGTCCCCGGCAAGGGCGAACTGCTCGACGTCATGCTCGACACCGTCTACGGCGAGACCGCCCGCCCCGACGACGTGCCCGGCGGCTGGCGCGGCCGCCTCGCACACATCGCCCGGGAGACCTGGGCGCTCTACCTGCGCCACCCCTGGCTGCTGCAGGTCGCCACGACCCGCCCCCCGCTCGGCCCCAACGTCATCGCCCGCTACGAGTACGAGCTGCGCGCCGTCGACGGCATCGGCCTGACCGACCTGGAGATGGACGCCGTCGTCACCCTCGTCTCCGGGTACGTCCACGGGGCCGTGCGCAGCGCCGTGGAGGCCGCCCAGGCCGCCGCGCACACCGGCATGACCGAGGAACAGTGGTGGCAGGCCCACGCCCCCTACCTGGAGAAGGCCCTCGACCCGCGCCGCTATCCCGTCGCGGCGCGGGTCGGCAGCGCCGCCGGTCAGGAGTACCAGGCCGCCGGCGACCCCGCCCGCGCGTTCGAGTTCGGCCTGGCCCGCATCCTCGACGGCGTCGAGGTGCTCGTGGCCGCCCGCCCGGACGCCGCCACCGCGGGCGACGACGGATAACCTTGCCGGCATGACGATGCGACCCATCAGGATCATCGGCGACCCCGTGCTGCGCACCCCGAGCGAGCCGGTGACCAGCTTCGACGCCGAACTACGCGCCCTGGTCACCGACCTGATGGACACCCTGCTCGGCGCTCCCGGTCGCGCCGGCGTCGCCGCGCCCCAGATCGGCGTCAACGCGCAGGTGTTCGTCTACGACGCCGACGGCCACCGTGGCCACCTGGTCAACCCGACGCTGGAGCTGTCGGAGGAGTTGCAGGACGACGACGAGGGCTGCCTGTCCGTCCCCGGGCTCTACTTCCCGACCCCCCGGGCGATGCACGCCACCGCCCACGGCTTCGACCAGCACGGCGAGCCGCTGACGATCTCCGGTAGTGGGTTCCTCGCGCGGGCGCTGCAGCACGAGACCGACCACCTGACCGGCCGCCTGTACGTCGACACGCTGCGCGGGGACACCCGCCGCCGGGCGCTGCGCGAGATGCGCGCCGGCCGCTTCGACTCGCCCAGCCGCCGCGGCTGAACCGCGCACGCGCGGCGACCCGCCGTGCGTGCACGGCCTGAGCCGGGGCGACCCGCCGCGGCTCAGGCGCGTACGCGAACGGCCGCCGGACCCCGACGGGGCCCGGCGGCCGGAACGTCACCCGCGGAGCTCGGCCCCGCGCGGCGGTCGTCACTTCGGCGGGGGAGCCACCAGGCACACCGCCGGCGACGAGGCGTTGCCCGCGTCGTCCACGCCGACGATCAGCGCGTCGCCGCGCAACGTCACCTTGTAGTCGATGTCGCCGGTGCCGTCCTTCACCCGCGACTGCGCACCCGGCGCCTGCACCAGCTTGATTTTCGTGCCGGCCGGGAACGGCCCGAACCGCACGCTCGGGTCAGCCGCGTCCCCGATGAACACCTGCACGGCCGTGTCCACCACGTCCGTCGACGTCAGCTCGTAGAACCCGTCGGGGTTGTAGGAGCCGGGGATGTTGCCGCCGCTCGGGTTGTTCGTCGGCACGCACGCCGTCGCCGGCGGGGTGGTGTCCACCACCCTCATGACGGCGGTGTCGCTGCCGGTGTTGCCGGCCGCGTCGGTGGCCGTGCACGTCACCGACGTCGCGCCCAGCGGGAACGCCGAGCCGGGCGGCGGCACGCAGGTCGGGGTCAGCGGACCGTCGACGTTGTCGGTCGCCGTCGCCGGGTAGTCGATCACCGCGCCGGCCGGGCTGGTCGCCTCCATCGTCCGGTCGTCGACGACCACGGTCGGCGGGGTGACGTCGTTGACCCGCACGCGGATCTGCTGCGTGAACGCCGGCCCGCCGGACAGGCCGTTGAGCAGGAAGTCCACCGTGCAGATCAGCTCGGCGCCCTGCGCGGCGTCCGCGGCCACCGTGATCGTCTCGGCGAACGGCACGTCGGTGCCCGACTGTTGCGTCCGCGACGCCGCGTCGAAGCCCACCGACAGGCCCGCGTCGCACGACGTCACCGTCGGGGTGACCGTGACGTCCAGGTCCCGCAGGCCCGCCAGGATCGCGGCGGTCACCGTGTCGGGGGAGCTGCCCACCAGCTGCCCGCCGGTGGCCGACACCACCGCCGTGGCCTGCCCGGTCGCGTCCAGGCCGCCACCGCCACCGCCACCGCTGACGTTCACCGCGAGCAGCCGCGCCTCGTCGGCCTGCAACGCCGCCGTCGCCTGCGCCAGGGTGCGCCCGTTGCTCGGGTCGTGGCTCG
This sequence comes from Micromonospora sp. NPDC023814, assembly GCF_040639595.1. NCBI lineage: Bacteria > Bacillati > Actinomycetota > Actinomycetes > Micromonosporales > Micromonosporaceae > Micromonospora > Micromonospora sp. NPDC023814. The sequence goes on along the minus strand of NZ_JBFAAF010000022.1, from coordinate 62,390 downwards.
GCGCGTCACCCACCAGCACCACGATCCGGCTGCTGCCGGACCGGTAGCCGATCGCCCCCTCGGACACCTCGACCAGCGCGTTCACCCACGCCTCCGGGGTGTCCCCGCCGCCGCCGGCGGCCAGCCCGTTCACCGCGTTCTGCAGGGCCGTCGCATCGTCGGTGAGGTCCTGCCGCACCTGGAACAGCTCGGCGCCGTCCCCGGTGTCCCGGTAGGAGGCCACCGCGAACTGCGCCGACGGCTGCGCCGCGCGCACGTCGGTGATGACCTGTTGCAGGTTGGTCCGTACGTTGGCGATCGCCCCGCCCATGCTGCCGGTCGTGTCGACCAGCAGCACCACGTCGGGCTTCGGGGGGATGGGCGGGGTGGACACCACCTTGCTGACGCCGATCGACGTGCCGGGGTCGGCGTCGCGGTCCACGAGGGCCGGGTTCACCCCGGGCGCCGCCGCCGCGGGTGTCGCCAGCGCGGTCACCACCGCCGTCACGCCGGCGAGCAGACTCACCGTCCGTGTTCGCCGCCAGGGCACTGCTGCTGTTGCCATGCGTTGCTCCTTCAGCTCCGCCGCGCGTCGCACGCGCGACCTCTGCCGGGAGACGCTAGGGCCGGGACGGGCCCCCGCCGGTCCGACACCAGCAGCGCCCAGCGTCGGGTTCCCGACCCCTCTGGGCGGCCGAACATGCAGGTGAAAGGCTTCTCACGTCGACCCTCGGCCGGTCGTCCGGGCCACCGCGCCGGACGGGCACACCGCCGCCCCGGCCGGCGCTCGCGCCGGGCCGCGCGGCCGGTGGCCGCCGGACGACCGGCCGTCACCGCCCGCGCGCGGTCAACGCGTACTCGCCGTAGTCGGCGACGCGGGTGAATCCCAGGCGCTCGTAGAGCCGCACGGCCGGCCCGTTGTCCGCCTTCACGTTGAGCGTGACATGCGTGACGTCGGTCAGCAGCCGCCCGCACAGCGCGGCCACCGCCGACGCGGCCAGCCCGCGCCCCCGGGCCCGGGGATGGGTGGTCACGTTGCCCAACGCCGCCACCCGGTACGCCGGCGAGAACACGTGCACCCCGGCGACGGCCACCACCTCGCCGCCCTCGCGGATGCCCACGTACTGGCCGGTGTCCAGCATCCGCGGGTCGAACCAGTTGCCCGGGTAGGCGTCCGCGTACAGCCGGTGCAGCGCCGGCAGGTCCGCGGCGTCCAGCACCACCCCGGCGGGCGGGGTCGCGGCCAGCCGGGCCGGGTCGGTCAGCGCCATCTTGTGGTGCGGGCCGGCCGGTTCCATCCGGTACGCTCTGGCCAGCGCCGGTTCCAGGCCCGGGGACAGGTGCGCCCACAGCCGGGCCGGCAGCACCGGCGCCAGCTCGCGCAGCAGCGCCGCCAGCTCCGCGGCCCGCGGCGGCGCCGCGAACGCCAACAGGGTGGGCGGGTCGGCCCCGTGGTACAGCAACGCCACCTCCTCGCCCCGGCGGAACCAGGAGGTGTACGGCCAGAAGAAGTCGTCCAGGTCGCCGAGCTGGTAGGCGTGCAGCACCGGGTCGCGTCCCAGCAGCCCGGCGAGGACGGCCCGGTCGTGTTCGGCGCGTACCGGCATCCGCTGATGATCACACATCCGCTCGGGCGGTCCCACGCCGGTGACCCCGTGGGCGCGGTGGCGCGGGTCAGCAGCCGGTGGGCGGCGCGGCGGGGAGGTTCTCGTCCGCCCAGCGGGCCAGCGCGTCGAGGGCCGGCACCAGCGCGGCGCCCCGCTCGGTCAGCTCGTAGCTCACCCCCAGCGGCGGGCCCTGCCGTACCGTCCGGCTGACCAGCCCGACCCGGACCAGCTCGCCCAGCCGGTCGGACAGGACGGACTCGCTGATCCCGGGCAGGGCGCGACCCAGCTCGGCGAACCCGGCCGGGCCGTCGGCGAGGGTGCCCAGGAGCATGCCGTTCCACCGCTTGCCGAGGAACGCGAAGGCCCGGGTGATGCCCCCGTGGCACGCCCGACGCGCGCCGTCGACCTCCCGCTCGACCGTCATGGTCCCAGGATACGGCGAGGACCGACGGAACCAGGAACTACTAAAAAGCTAGCTGCTACTGTCGTCGTAGCCAACCAGTCCGTTGCATGGAGATGCCCCGATGACCGACGTCTTTTCGCCCCTGATCACCCTGGACCCCGAGGCCCAGGCGCAGCTGTTCACCGACGCCCGGACCGCCAACGCCTTCACCGACGAACCCGTCACCGACGAGCAGCTCCAGGCGATCTTCGAACTCGCCAAGTTCCCGCCCACCGCCGTCAACGCCCAGCCCCTGCGCATCCTCTTCGTCGGCCCGGGCGAGGCCCGCACGCGCCTGGTCGCCCACATGAGCGAGGGCAACCAGGCCAAGACCAGCACCGCGCCCATGGTCGCCGTACTCGCCGCCGACACCGACTTCCACGAGTTCATCCCGCAGGTGTTCCCGATCCGACCGCAGCTGCGCGACGACCTCGCCGGCAACCCCGAGGCCCGCGAGAAGATGGCCCGCTTCAACGCCACCCTGCAGATCGGCTACTTCCTGCTCGCCGTCCGCGCCGCCGGCCTCGCCGCCGGCCCCATGGGCGGATTCGACGCCGCCGGCGTCGACCGGGAGTTCTTCACCGACTCCACCTGGAAGAGCCTGCTGGTGGTCAACATCGGCCGGCCCGCCGAGAACGCCTGGTTCCCGCGCCTGCCCCGCCTCGGCTACACCGACGTCGTCCGGCACGCCTGACACCACCCACCGGCGCCGAGGCCGGCCGTCGCGCCCCGGGAAGCGGTCAGCCCGCAGAAACCGGCACCGAGGGCCGGCCTCGCACCCGGGAGAGCGGTCAGGTCGACGCCACCCACTGGTCGTAGCCGAGCTTGCCCACCAGCGCCAGCACCACCACCAACAGCACGATCCGCACGAAGCCGGAGCCGCGCCGCAGCGCCATCCGCGCCCCGAGCGCGGCTCCGGCGATGTTGCACACCGCCATCGCCGCACCCAGCAGCCACCACACGTGCCCGGTCGCCGCGAACACCACCAACGCCCCCAGGTTCGTGCCCGCGTTCACGATCTTCGCCATCGCCGAACCGTGCACGAAGTCCGCACCCACCAACGCGGTGAACGCCAACACCAGGAACGTCCCCGTGCCCGGCCCGATCAACCCGTCGTACAGGGCGATCCCCACACCCGCCACCGCGACCACCGTGGCCACCCGCCACCGCGTCCGCCGCTCCGGCTGCGCCACCACCCCCAACCGGGGCCGCAGCACCACGAACACCGCCACCGACACCAACACCGCCAACACCACCGGCCGGTACGCCGACGCCGGCACCGCCCCCGCCAGAGCCGCACCCAACCCGGCGCAACACACCGCCAACCCCGCCGACGGCCCCGCCACCGCCCAGTCGATCTTCGTACGCCGCGCGTACGTCACCGCCGCCGTCGTCGTACCCGCGATCGCCGCCAGCTTGTTCGTTCCCAACGCCGACGCCACCGGCATCCCCGGCGCCGCCACCAACAACGCCGGCAACAGCAACAACCCCCCACCCCCCACCACGGCATCGACCCAACCGGCCATGGCGGCCGCAGCGAGCAGGGTGGTCAGCGACAGGGGGTCCACGGGCCGCCATTCTTCCCACCGCCGCCCGCCCCACGAGACCCCTTGTGGCCAGCCTCACCAGCAGTCACGGCACAAAGAGCCCGAGACCCTCCGCCGCTACCTCACACCCTCCGCGAAAGCGATCGCCGAGCTCACCAGCCTCCGCGCTCCTGCGACACGCCACCCAGATGAGAACAGGGGGTGGTGAACAGCGAACAGCCGCTTCACCACCCCCGGCTGTGACGGCAAGGCTCAGGCCAGCATGTTCTCGATGAGGTCAGCGGCGCGCGGGGTGCCACCCTCGGCCTGCGCGCCGACCCGTAGCAGCGCCGAACGGCGGGCGACCTGCGCGTCGGTGACCAGGTCGTGCAGGGCCGCCCGTAAGGTCTCGGCGGTGGCTTCGGGGGTGTCGATACGGCGGGCCACGCCCAGTTCCACGAGCCGGTCGGCGTTCATGAACTGTTCGACGGCCTGCGGCACAGCGATCATGGGAACGCCCGCCAGCAGTCCTTCGCCGCAGCCGCCCATGCCAGCGTGGGTGACGAAAGCGTCCGCCTGCTCCAGGATCGCCCGCTGCGGAACCCAGGAGTGCACCTCGACGTTCGGCGGGATGTCGCCGAGTTCCCGCGGGTCGATGTACCTGCCGATCTGAAGGACGACGTGCCAGCCGGGCAGGTTGCCGTAGGCCGCCAGGCACTGGCGGTAGAACTCCGGCTGACGGGTGTACGCCGAACCCAGGGAGATCAGCAGCACGTGCTCCGCGTCCACCGGACGGGTCCAGCCGGCCGCGCCCGCACGTGCGTCGAAGCAGGGCCCGACGAAGGTCACCGTGTCGGTGTCGACCTGGTCGCCGTGTGGCTGCATCGCCCGGGTGATCAGCGCAAGGACCCGCGGGGGGCGACCGGAGAAGGCGTCCACGTCGGTGGTGGACGCCCCGCAGTCGGCGAGCCACTGGGCGAACTTCGCCCGGTACGCGTCGGCGCCCGGCAGTTGCCGCAGGTGTGCCACGACGTCCTGTTCGTAGCCGTCCCAGGCCACGAACGTAGGAGACAGCTGCAGGACGGGCCGGTCTTGCGATTCGGCGAGGGCGCGCGCGGCGTAGGCGCCGATGTCGTACAGGTACAGGTCCGCCGGGTCGGGATCGTAGGCGGCGCGCAACTGGGGGAGCGCCCGGATGGCGTCGTCGAGGAAGAGCCCCATCGCGGCGATGGGGTCGTCGGGCCAGTCGTTGTCGGCGACCGGCAGTTCGGACGTGCAGGGGACAAGTTCGGCGCCGGTGGCCGCGATCAGGTCGGCCACCGCCGGGTCGTTGGCGTAGGTCACGCGGTGGCCGCGGGCCACCAGCTCGCGGACGACCTCAAGGCTTGGCAGGACATGGCTGACGGCGGGGATGCCGACCATCGCGATGTGGGCGCGGCGACGGGACACGGAAGACACGGAAGCTCACTCATTTCAGGTCTACGGCGAAGAGGACACCGCAAGCCAGCGCGCCGCCGCCCACCGAGAAGGCACGGTCGGAAGGGGGCGCACATGGACATGCGGGAGCGAAGCCGGGGCGCTGCCCCGACCGTGTCAGCCGTAGATCTGATGGAAGTACATGCCCGCGACTCTAGCCACGCTCAGGCTTCCGGGCACCACATTTACCGTCGACCGCCATCTTGATTCCGGCAGGTTGAACGGGGACCACTTCGGTAGGTTCTTTGGGCGCCAGCGGAGCCGACGGTTCGAGTGTTCGTGGTTTGTCGATGGGAAAGATCGGCACGTGGTTTTGGTGCCAATAGCCCCCCAAACACCTTGATGTCGGGGTCCTCCTTGGAGTACAGAAGTACGTACAGCTGATCTTGCAGAGGTCAAGCCGGTCACCAAGAGCAGAACTCCGTCCCGACCGGCCGGTACCGCCGCGATCGGGGCGGTTGTGTATCTGCTGGCCACCGTCATCGAGGAGGGCCGGGGCCCGTCCTCGATGAGCGGCGTGCTGGCCAGCGCCGCCTACCGCCTGCTGCTGGCCTGGCGAAGGGGCCCCGGCCCGCGGCTACCGTAGCGCAGATGCCGGGCGAAGAACCCGGCCGCGTCCTCCCCTGCGAACTGCGGGACACCGGTGTGTCCGCCCATGTTGGCGTGCAGCGTTTTCTCCTTGGAGCCGAAGGCGTCGAACAGGTCCAGGGCCGCCTGCCGGTCGTTCCCTTCGTCATCCCACTGCAGCAGGACATGCAGCGGAATGGTGACCTGTCGGGCCTCCTCGAACATGGTGCGAGGCACGAAACTCCCGGCGAAGAGCCCGGCGGCCACGATGCGCGGCTCGGCCACCGCAAGCCGGATGCCGACCGAGATCACTCCCCCCGAGTACCCGACCGGGCCGCCGATCTCGGGCAGCGACAGGAGGGCATCCAGGGCGGCCTGCGATTCCGGGACCGCCTTGTCGACGAGCGGGAGAATGAGGGCGTCGATGATCTCGTCGCTGACCGGCTCGCCAGCCTCCAGAGCCCGGCGCAGGTCGGCGCGGGCCTGCTCGGCGGCGGCCCAACGGGGCCGGGCACCGCTCCCGGGGAGCTCGATGGTAGCCGCAGCGAAGCCATCCGCCGCGGCGCGCCGGGCCCGCGCCACCAGGCGGGGGTACATCTTCTGCAGTCCGAGCGGGGGGTGGCCGAGCAGGATCAGCGGGACCGGTGCGGACGCGGATGTGGGCGTCCACAGGATGCCGGGGATCTCGCCGAGGGTGAACTCACGTTCGAGGACGCCGTCATCGAGGCGCTGTTCAGAAGTGAATCGCATGGTCGTGCCTTTCGGAAGTGCTCGTGAACGGCGCTCCCGGACGACCTATCGCCCGACCGTGACCCCAGAGGGGAGCACCCATGTCGAAACGTTCACGGGTACCACCTCCTCGGTCTCTCGCACGGCCTCCGGAAAACTAGCAGCGGCCGCCGTGATCCGCCAAACGTGTTTCTGTGCAGGCTCCGTGGCCGGATGCCACGGACAGGCCGCATGCGGTTACGGTGCGATTGGAGACGTCCCACGCAGGACGATGCGCCCGCACAGGATCTCCTGCCCGCGCGTCAACCGCGCGCAGTGTCCGGGGCGGCGACCTCCAGATCGGCGATGCTGCCCGACATGATCGTCGGCACGTGCGCGGTGATGTGCTCCACGGGCCAGTCCCACCAGGCCACCGCCAGCAGCCGGGCAACGTCCTGGTCGTTGTAGCGGGCGCGGATGAGGCGGGCCGGGTTGCCGCCGACGATGCCGTAGTCGGGCACGTCGCTGGTAACCACGGCGCCCGAGCCGACGATCGCGCCGCGCCCGATCCGTACGCCGGGCATGACCATCGTGCCGTAACCGAACCAGACATCGTTGCCGACGACGGTGTCCCCTCGGCTCGGCAGCCCGGTGAGCAGGTCGAAGTGTTCTGACCACGAGCCGCCCATGGTCGGGAGAGGGAAGGTCGAGGGGCCGTCCATCCGGTGGTTGGCACCGTTCATCGGAATTGCGGCGTGGAAACCCAGCCGTTCAGGGCCGGGAGGATACGTCGCTCCCTCCCCTCGAATGTTGTCTTACATGGACGGTGGCTAGGATGTGAGGCATGGGTGAGGTGGTGAAGCGGGCATACAAGTACCGCTTCTACCCGTCCCCGGAACAGGCCGGGCAGTTGAATCGCACGTTCGGGTGTGTGCGTCTGGTGTACAACCGGGCGTTGGAGGCCCGTACCCGGGCGTGGGCGGTTGACCGTCAGCGCACCACCTATGTGCAGTCCTCGGCGTGGCTGACCGAGTGGAAACGCACCGAGGAGTTGGCGTTCCTCAACGAGGTGTCCTCGGTGCCGCTTCAGCAGACGCTGCGTCACCTTCAGGCCGCGTACGTGGCGTTCTGGGACAAGCGGGCCCGGTACCCGCGGTTCAAGTCCAAGCGCAAGTCGCGGACGTCGGCCGAGTTCACTCGGTCGGCCTTCCGCTGGCGTGACGGCCGACTCACCCTGGCCAAGATGGATACCCCGCTGGACATCGTGTGGTCCCGGCCCTTGCCCGTAGGGGCGGAACCCTCCACGGTCACGGTGTCCCGAGACGCCGCCGGCCGTTGGTTCGTATCTCTGTTGGTGGAGGACCCGACCGTGGCGCCACTGCCGCCCGTTACGGCGAAGGTCGGGGTGGACGCGGGCATCACCAGCCTGCTCACCCTGTCCCGCCCGATCCCCGGGGTGAGCGACGGGCACGGCAAGGTGGCCAACCCGCGTTACGGGCAGGCCGACCGGCGCAAGCTGGCCAAGGCCCAGCGGAACCTGGCCCGCAAACAGAAGGGCTCCGCGAACCGGACGAAGGCCCGGCTCACTGTGGCCCGGATTCATGGCCGTATCGCCGACCGGCGGCGGGACCATCTGCACAAGCTGACCACTCGACTCGTCCGTGAGAACCAAACGGTCGTGATCGAAGACCTCAGCGTGCGTAACATGCTCCGCAACCGTCGCCTGGCCCGCGTCATCTCCGACGCGGCCTGGTCCCAGTTCCGCGACATGCTGGAATACAAAGCCCAGTGGTACGGGCGTGAGGTGATCCCCGTCGACCGGTGGTACCCGTCGTCCAAGACCTGTTCGACGTGCGGGCGGATCAACACCACCCTCGCCCTCAACACCCGCGTCTGGACGTGCCCCGGTTGTGGGGTGGAGCACGACCGGGACATCAACGCTGCTAGAAACATCCTCGCCGCCGGGCTGGCGGAGAGGTGAAACGCCTGCGGAGCTGGTGTAAGACCTCAAGGGAAACCTCCCGGAAAGGCAGTCGGCGATGAAACAGGAAACCTCACGGGTGACCGTGGGAATCCCGGCCTTCAGGGCCGGGAGGATGTCAAGATGAACCGCACTCCCGTGCCCAGCGCACAGAACTTGCCGATAATCAGCTTCTCCGGCCCGTAGTGGTAGAGCACGTTGCGCGTCTCGAACGTGGTCGCATCGTCCGGGTCGTCGTAGTAGGTGTACTCCCCGACCTCGATCAGCGGGGACTTCACCAGCGGCCTGAGCAGCACCACCCGCGGCTGCTCAGGCATCGGATGGAGGACCGTCGGGTCGGCAGGCACAGGCACGGAAGGAGACTCCCATCGGTTACGGGTCCGTGTCCGCTCCATGACCGCGGCACCACGCCGTCCCAGGACATCGATTCACCGCCGCGGCGTCACGCCTCGGCCTGGCTCATCCGCCAAAAAACTCGACCGGGCACCCCGGCCCCGCCGGCCCGCACCACCGTCACCGACCCCGCCGCCAACGCAACCACACACCCACCGCACCCACCGCCACGAACAGCACCACCGAACACCACAGCACCTTCAACACCCGGCAACCCTCCCACGGCCACGTAGGGTGCAAACGTGCGCCTGGCCACCTTCAACCTGCTGCACGGCCGGTCCCTCACCGACGGCCTCGTCGACCCCGACCGGCTCACCGCCGCCGTCACCGCCCTCGACGCCGACGTCCTCGCCCTGCAGGAAGTCGACCGCGACCAGAGCCGCAGCGGCAAACTCGACCTCACCGCCATCGCCGCCCGCGCCCTCGGCGCCGACGAACACCGCTTCGCCGCCGCCGTCGTCGGCACCCCCGGCGAACAGTTCCGCCCCCTGCGCCACGACGACGACGGACACGGCGAACCCTGCTACGGCGTCGGCCTCGTCACCCGCCACCACGTCCGCAGCTGGCAGGTCACCCGCCTGCGCCCCGCCCCCGTACGCTCACCCGTCTACGTCCCCGGGCCCGGCGGCGGACTCACCCTCCTGCACGACGAACCCCGCGTCGTCCTCGCCGCCGTCCTCGACACCCCACACGGCCACCTCACCGTCGCCGCCACCCACCTGTCCTTCGTCCCCGGCTGGAACGCCCACCAACTCCGCCAGACCGTCCGCGCCCTACGCACCCTGCCCGCGCCCCGCATCCTCCTCGGCGACCTGAACCTCCCCGCCGGCCCCGCCCGACTCCTCACCGGCTGGCGCCCCCTGGGCCGCCGCCCCACCTACCCCGCCGGGCAACCCCGCGTGCAACTCGACCACATCCTCGCCGACCGCCACGGCATCGACCGGCTCCCGCCCGTCACCGCCGTCCACACCCCCCTGTCCGCCATCTCCGACCACCGCCCCCTCCTGGTCGACCTCGGCTGACCGCCTGTGGCAAGCTGAACCCGACGCGACTGGCGGCCAGGGGATGGCAACAACCATCGGGGAGCTCCACGAGCAGAGGTCGACCGCCTGGGCCTCCGCTGACGACAGGAGCACCATGCCCACCGCCCGACTCCTGCCCGGCGCCCCCGTCGCCGAGCGCATCCTCACCGACGTCGCCGCCGGCGTCACCGCCCTACGCGCCGCCGGCATCACCCCCAGCCTCGCCACCATCCTCGTCGGCGACGACGACGCCAGCGCCGGCTACATCCGCATCAAACAGCGCCAGGCCGCCGAACTCGGCTTCGACTCACCCCACATCCACCTGCCCGCCACCGCCACCCAGGCCGACCTGCACCGCGCCATCGCCGACTTCAACACCGCACCCGACGTCCACGGCCTGCTCATCCAACACCCCATCCCCGGCCACCTCGACTACGACCGGGCCCTGCAGACCATGGACCCCGACCTCGACGTCGACGGCATGCACCCGCTCAACATGGGACGACTCGCCCTCGGCCTGCCCGGCCCGCTGCCCTGCACCCCCGCCGGCATCGAAGCCCTGCTCGCCTTCCACGACATCCCCGTCGCCGGCCGCGACGTCGTCATCCTCGGCCGCGGCGCCACCCTCGGCCGCCCCCTCGCCCTGCTGCTCACCCAGAAACGCCCCACCGCCAACGCCGCCGTCACCGTCGTCCACACCGGCGTCCCCGACTGGGCCACCCACACCCGCCGCGCCGACATCCTCATCGCCGCCGCCGGCGTCCCCGGCATCATCCAGCCCGAACACGTCCGCCCCGGCGCCACCGTCATCGGCGGCGGCGTCCGCTACGAAGGACGCCGCCTGCTGCCCGACGTCGACGAGACCTGCGTCGACGTCGCCGGCGCCATCGCCCCCCGCGTCGGGGGAGTAGGCCCCACCACCGTCGCCATGCTCTTCCGTAACGCCCTCGACGCCGCCCGCCGCGCCACCGGCCACGCCTGACGTCGTCCGGCCCGGCGGCGAACGCCCTCGACGCCGGGCCGGACACGCCGGACCCCGGGTGGACCGGACGCCGTGACCCCCGTCCACCACCCGAGCACCCCTCGGGCCGCACCCGGCGCCGGCACCCCGGTTCCCGGATCAGGACGCCGGGGGAGCGGGACGCTCGTCCCGCTCCCCGCGGGCCGCACCCACCAGCTCGGTGACCCCGCCGTGACCGGCGAACGCCCGCACCTGCCCGCCGGTCACGCCCCCTCCCGCGCCGACGGAAGGACGAACCCGGCGAGGACCGCCGCCCCCACGCAGGCGAGGGCGTTCACCCCAACCGCGACCCCGACCCCCTGCAGCACCACCCCCGACGCACCGGCGCCGCCCGCGGCGACCGCCGTCACCACCGACGACATCACCGGCACACCAAGAGTGATCCCGACCTGCTGACTCATCGTCGCCAGCCCGGTCGCCAGACCCTGCTCCTCCGGCGGCAGCCCCGAGGTGGCCGTGACCATGAACCCGACGATCGCCACCAGATTCGCCACCCCACCGACGAACGTCGCCGCCAGCAACACCACCAGCCACACCCGGTCGGCACCGAGGAACGCCAACGGCAACGTCGCCGCGGCCTGCACCACGAACCCCACGACGATGGCCCGCTTGCCGCCGATCCGGGCGAGCAACCGAGGCGCCACCATTCCCCCCAACACGGTCCCGCCCCCCAGCACCGCGAACGACAACCCCGCCGCGAGCGGCGAATAGCCCAGCACGTCCTGCAGGTACAGGGTGAGCAGGAACACCAGCGACGTCTCCGTCGCGAACGCGAGCATCCCCGCCACGTTCCCCCAACCCACACCGCGTCGGGTCAGGACACGCACCGGGACGAGCGGCTCCGCCACCCGCCGCTCCACCATCCAGAACACCGCCAGCAACACCACCGCCGCCAGCAGCGACCCCCACGCCCGCGGATCACCCCACGACCGCCGCCCGGCCTCGGTGAGCCCGTACACCAGCGCCAGAAGACCACCGGTCACCGCCACCGCACCCGGCACGTCCAACCGCGGGCGCCGCCGCGGCCGGCTCTCCGCGAGCACCACCGGCGCGACCGCCAACACCGCCGCCGCGACCACGACGTTGATGAAGAACGTCCACCGCCAGCTCCACAGATCCGTCAGCACACCGCCGAGGACGGCACCGGCGGTGAACCCGGCAGCCATCAGCGCACCGTTGAGCCCGAGCGCCCGCTCACGCGCCGGCCCCTCCGGAAACGACGTCGTCAACAGCGACAGCGCCGCCGGAGTCACCGCCGCCGTCGCCAAACCCTGCACCACCCGCGCCGCCAGCAACACCCGCGCGTCGTCCGCCAGCCCACCGACCAGCGACGACACCCCGAGCGCCGCCACCCCCACCAGGAACAGCCGACGCCGACCGAACAGGTCCGCAACCCGCCCGAACAGCAGCGTGAACCCCGCCGCGCACAACGCGAACGCCGTCACCACCCACTGCAGCGCCCCCAACGACAGGCCCACGTCCCGACCGATCGCCGGCAACGCCACGTTCAGGATCGAGAAATCGACCGCCAACGTGAAACTCGCCGTCAACAACACCAGCAGCGCGAGCCGCTGACGGCCCGCCCCACCCTCCTCGACCCGCACCGCATCGGCGACCGACGCCGCCTCGACATCCACCATGACCAGGCTTCCCTCTTCCCGGGCCGGCCCCATGCCGCCCGTCACCCGGACACGCTCGCCGCCCACCCGGAAGCCAGCCAGACCCCTGACCCACGCAGCACCACGCCGCCTAGCACTCCCAGGGCCAGACACGCCCCTGGCCGGGCCACCACGCCGCCGGCAACAATGCAGGCATGAACACAGGGCGACCCTCCGGCGACCTCCCCGCATTCCTCCGGTCCCGCCGAGCCCGACTCACCCCCGAGGACGTCGGCATCACCTCCTACGGCCTCCGCCGCGTCCCCGGACTACGACGCGAAGAACTCGCCCAACTCGCCGGCATCAGCCCCACCTACTACATGCGCCTCGAGCAGGGCCAGAGCACCAACGCCTCCGACGCCGTCATCGACGCCCTCGCCCGCGCGCTGCGGCTCACCACCGACGAACGCGCCCACCTGACCGACCTCGCCCGCCCCACCCGGGCCCGCCGCCGCCGCCCACCCCGCCCCGAACACGCCCGCGGCACCACCGTCCGCCTCCTCGACGCCATGCCGACCGTCCCCGCCGTGGTCATGGGACGACGCACCGACGTACTCGCCTGGAACCCGCTCGGGCACGCCCTGCTCGCCGGCCACCTCGACCCCACCGCACCCGCCCGACCCGCCGATCGACCCAACCTCACCCGCATGCTCTTCCTCGACCCGCACACCCGCGAACTCCACCGCGACTGGCACGAGGAAGCCTGCCGCGCCGTCGCATCCCTGCGCCTGGTCGCCGGCCGCCACGTCGACGACCCCGCCCTCAACGAACTCGTCGGCGACCTCTGCGTCCGCAGCGACGAGTTCGCCGCCCTCTGGGCCAGCCATCCCGTCCACGGCTGCAGCACCGGACGCAAACACCTGCACCACCCCGTCGTCGGCGACGTCGACGTCGCCTTCGAGGTCCTCCACACCGCCGACGACACCGGGCAACGCCTCATCGCCCACCTCGCCGCCGACCCCCGCTCCGCCGCCGCACTGAGCCTGCTCGCCACCATCGAGGGCGGCGACCACCCCCGCCCCGGCCAGGACGACCGACACCGCAGCGCCACCCGCTGACCCGCCCCGCGGCGCTCACCGGCCCACGATCTGCTCCACCGTCGCCCACCACCCCGGCAGGAACGCCAACACCTCGTCCGCCCGCCGCCGCCGATCCGCCGCCGACGACACCCCCAGATCCGCCACCGCCGCCTCGAACGCCGGCGCCAACTCCACCCCCCGCTCCGGCGCGTCCACCGCCAGCACCGCATGACACCGCGCGTACGTCGCCACGATCCAGAACATCGCCTCCCGGTGCCACCCCGCCGCCACCAACGCCGCACTGCCGTCCACCGCCACCACCCGCGCCGCCGGCGTGATGTCCGCGCTGAAGAAGAACCGCGTCCGCGCCACCTCCGCCGCCACGTCGAACGTGCGCGCCAACCCCGCCAGATGCCCCGCCACCCGGTCCGCCGACACCCCACCACCGTCCAACAGGTCCAGCACCGCCACATACCGGTCCACCAGGCCGTACGCCGCCAGCACCTCCCGCGCCACCACGTACCGCCGCCGCACCGTCGGCTCCACCAACCCCGCCACCAGCGGCAACACCGCCGTCAACGACGTCGGGAACAACCACCCCGTCACCTGCTCGTGCAACGCCCCCGAGTCGTCCACACCCCGCAACCCGGCCTCGATCCGCGCCCGCACCCCCGCACACCGCCGCCGCACCCACACCGCGTCGGCGAACCCCGCCGACACCCGCGCCCGCAACCACGCCAGCCGCCCCGTCGGATCCAGCAGCACCCCGTCGCCCCGGAAACACCCCGCGAACACGAACGAGCCCAACACGTCCTCCGGCGACCCCAGGTCCTCCCACGTCACGAACGTGACCTCCAGCAGCACCCCACCCCAGCGGAACTTCCCCAACTTCTCCGCCGGCTCCGACCGCACCACCAGCACGTCCACGTCCGACCACGGCGGCACCACCTCGCCCGCCGCCATACCCAGCACCGACCCGCTGAGCACCGCGCCCTCCACACCCGGCTCCCGCGCCGCGTACGCCCGCACCCACGCCGCCGCCACCGCGCGCGCCACATCCGCCCTCACGACCGCACCCCCGGCTCGGCCGGGGCCAGCGCCGCCAACGCCCGGTTGGTACGGTTGGACCGCACCGCCTCGCGCTGCTGCCCGGCCGTCACCTCGATGTAGGTCTGCGACGACGCCAGCGACGCGTGCCCCAGCAGCCGCATGATCTCCGCCGCGCTCGCCCCGTCCTCGGCCAACCGCGTCGCGAACGTGTGCCGCAACGCGTGCAACCGCGCCCCGCGCGGCACCCGGTCGGTGATGCCGGCCCGCCGGTAGCAGGACTCCACCAGATACTGCAGTCCGCCCCGGCGCAGCGGCTCACCCCGGCGGTCCACCAGCAGCGGCGCGTCCGGCCGCACCGTCCGCGACCCGAACCGGCGGGCGCGGCTGTCCAGGTAGACCACCAGCACCCGGTCCAGCTCCGGCTCGACCGGCACCACGCGTGGACGCCCGCCCTTGCCGGCGACGTCGACGCGCCGCTCACCCGGGCGACCCGCCAGCGAACCCACCCGCAACGCCAGCAGTTCCGACAGCCGCAGCCCCGCGCACAGCGCCAACGCCAGCACCGCCACGTCCCGCTCCGGCCACGGATCGCGCTGCCGGCCCTCCTGCCGCGCCACCGAGGCCAGCAGTTGCTCCGGGGTGTCCGCCCCGCGCAGGGGCTTGGGCTGGGGGAGTGGCGCCCGGGGCCGCCCGACCGCCGGCATCGGGTTGCCGGCGACGACGCCGTCGGCGACGAGGAAGGAGAAGAAGTTGTTCCAGGTGGACCAGGCCCGGTGCACCGAGGCGGCCGCCCGGGGAGCGGCGAAGCGGGCGAAGGCCGCCCGCATGACCCGGGGAGTGAGGGCGGTGAGCGGCAACTCGGCGAGGGGGAGGGGAGGGGCGGTCTCCTCGGCCGCCAACGCGGCGACGGTCCGCAGGTCCCGCCGGTAAGCCTCCAGCGTGTGGAGGGAGGGCTTACGGGTGGCGCGGGCGGTCACGAACTCCTCGATCAATCGTAGTACCGATTCATCCTGTATGTCATGCATAAGCACTATTATGCATGAATTTCGTGTTCGCCCGCAACGGCGGGAAGAGGGGGAGAGCGTGCAACGGTACGTGCTCACCGGCGCGCCCGGGGCGGGAAAGACGACGCTCGCCGACGCGCTACGACGTCGCGGGTGGAGCGTCGTCGCCGAGGCGGCCACCGACGTCATCGCCGCGGGGCAGGCGCGCGGCGATGACGAACCGTGGCGCGGGGCGGGCTTCGTCGACGCCGTGGCGCGGCTGCAGCGCGAACGGCGGGAGGCAGCCGGGTCGCGGGGGCCGGTGCAGGTCCACGACAGGTCTCCGCTGTGCACCCTGGCGCTCGCGCGGCACCTGGGCTGCCCCGTCGGGCCGACGCTCGCCGACGAGGTGGAGCGGGTACTCCGGGAGGGGTCCTACCAGCGTCCGGTGTTCCTCGTCGAGCCGCTCGGCTTCGTGACCCGCACCGCCGCCCGCCGGATCGACTACGCCGAGTCGCTGGCGTTCGGCCGCGTCCACGAGCAGGTCTACCGGGAGCACGGCCACGAACTCATCGCCATCCCGCCCGCCCCGGTGGCGGCGCGGGTCGTGCTGGTGGAGGCGCACCTGCGGCGGCTCGCCGGCCTCCCACAGGATCCCGGCTGACGGGGGCCTGGTCCTCCGCGTGGCGCGCTCGTGGGCCCGCTCGCCGCGCCGATCGATGGAAGGGGGTGGATTATGCAGGCAGCCACCTGCATAATCGGCGAGGTGAGCGCAGAGGCGGGAGAGATGGACCCGGTCTTCAAGGCACTGGCCGACCCCACCCGACGGCTTCTGCTCGACCGCCTGCGGGAACACAACGGGCAGACGCTGCGGGAGCTCTGCGAGCGCCTCGACATGGCACGCCAGTCGGCGACCCAGCACCTCGACGTCCTCGTCCGGGCCAATCTCGTCACCGTCGTACGGCGCGGACGCGAGCGGCTGCACTACCTGAACCCGACGCCGATCCACGAGATCGAGGAGCGCTGGATCTCGGGCTTCGAGAGGCGCCGCCTACAAGCAATCAGTGCCATCAGGAACCAGGCAGAGGAGCACGCCATGACCCACGCACCCACGGCCCCGCCGACCTACGTCTACGTCACGTACATCCGCGCCAGCGCCGAACAGGTGTGGCAGGCCCTGACGGACGCGGACCTGACGGCCGCCTACTGGGGGCACGCCAACGTCTCCGACTGGCAGCCGGGGTCCACCTGGGAGCACCGGCGCGCCGACGGGTCAGGCGAGGTCGACGTCGTCGGCCGGGTTGTCGAGGCGGAGCCGCCGGCACGCCTGGTGATCACCTTCGCGGCGCCGGGTGACGAGCCGCCCGCAGGCCCGTCGGTCGTCACGTTCCTCGTCGAGCCGCAGCATGACTTCGTCCGCCTCACCGTGACCCACGAGAATCTCACCGACCAGGAGATGCACACCGGGATCTCGCAGGGATGGCCCGCCATCCTCGCGAATCTCAAGTCGCTGCTCGAGACCGGCGAGGCCCTTTCCTCGGCACCCTGGGAGATGTCGACGGACGCCTGAAACATCCCGTGCCCCGCCACCCGTTGCCGAAGGAGACCCTCGTGACCGCATCACCCCCGACCCCGCTCGCCGACAGTGTCGCGCTGTTCCAGCGGTCCGCCGACTACGCGCTCGGAGCACTGTCGGCCGTCGGCGACGCCGACCTCGACCGGCCGACCCCGTGCACCGGCTGGGACCTGCGGACCCTGCTGCTGCATCTCGCCGACGCCGCCGACGCCCTCACCGACTTCGCCGCCACGGGAGAACTGATCCTTCCGGCGTCACCGAGAGCGGGCGAGGCCGACCTCGTGGCCGTCGCGCGGGAGCGCACCCAGCGCCTGCTCGACGCCGTGCGTACGGCGGCGCACGACGAGGCGCACCCCGCCCAGGCCGCGTGGGCGGGCGGTGCCGCGCGCGGCGCCGCGATCGAGTTCGCGGCGCACGGGCGGGACATCGCCACCGCCTGCGGCGCGGACCGGGAGATCCCCGCCGGGCTGGCCACCGCGCTTCTCGTGTTGTCCGCGTCGCTGGTCGGCGAGCAGGCCCGCCAGTCCCGGTTCGGTCCGCCCGTGCCGGTCCCGGCCGTCGCGGCCCCGGGCGACCGCCTCGTCGCCTTCCTCGGCCGGCGCCCTGCCGCGCGTCCGTGAGGTTGCCCCAGTGCCGTGCGGGCGGGGTGTCCGGGGAGGGGCGACACGCAGTCAACTTGACATAATGTACATTATCGAACGAGGTGGCACCGGCGAGTGGCCTCGTTGTTGTTCTCGTTTCATCCTGGGCGTTCTCGGTAAGTCGAGTCGTGGTCAGCAGGCCGCGCCAAGGCGCCGCCGCGCGTTGGCGCGGCCTGCGTCACGCCGAGGAAGTTGCGGGCGACGTCGCGGGCGGTACTACGGGCATCAGCCGGCAGACGTTCTACGAGTGCGCCCGAACGCCGCACACACCGACAACTCCCCGGTCCGCAACATCCTCGTGAGGCTGGGCCTGGGCCGGCTACCAGCCTCCCGGCGCTACCGATGCCGCGAGAAGTGGATCGATGTGGAGGTGGGCACCGCTCCCCTCGTCTCACGCGTTCCGGGAGGCCTCGGTCAGCTGCCGACATAGGCCGCCAGGTGCTCGCCGGTGAGCGTGGTGCGGGCGGCGACGAGGGCGGCGGGTGTGCCCTCGAAGACGATCCGGCCACCGTCGTGGCCGGCGCCGGGGCCGAGATCGATGATCCAGTCGGCGTGCGCCATGACCGCCTGGTGGTGCTCGACGACGATGACCGACTTGCCGGCGTCGACGAGCCGGTCGAGCAGGCCGAGCAGTTGCTCGACGTCGGCGAGGTGCAGACCGGTGGTCGGCTCGTCGAGGACGTAGACGTCGCCCTTCTCCGCCATCTGCGTGGCCAGCTTGAGCCGCTGCCGCTCGCCGCCGGACAGCGTGGTGAGCGGCTGGCCGAGGGTGAGGTAGCCGAGCCCGACGTCCGCGAGCCGGTCGAGGATCTTGTGTGCGGCCGGGGTGCGCGCCTCGCCGTCGGAGAAGAACTCCTCGGCCTCGGTCACCGACATCGCGAGCACCTCGGCGATGTTCCGGCCGCCCAGCGTGTACTCCAGCACCGACGCCTGGAACCGCTTGCCCTCGCACTCCTCGCAGGTGGATTCGACGGTGGCCATGACGCCCAGGTCGGTGTAGATGACGCCGGCGCCGTTGCAGGCTGGGCAGGCGCCCTCGGAGTTGGAGCTGAACAGGGCCGGCTTCACGCCGTTGGCCTTCGCGAACGCCTTGCGGATCGGCTCGAGCAGTCCGGTGTACGTCGCCGGGTTGCTCCGTCGCGAGCCGCGGATCGCGCCCTGGTCGATCACGACCACGCCGTCGCGGCCGGCGACCGAGCCGTGGATCAGCGAGCTCTTGCCGGAGCCGGCGACGCCCGTGAACACGCAGAGCACCCCGAGCGGGATGTCGACGTCCACGTCCTGGAGGTTGTGCGTCGACGCGCCGCGGATCTCCAGCGCGCCGGAGGACGGACGCACCGACTCCTTGAGGGTGGCCCGGTCGTCCAGGTGCCGCCCGGTGAGTGTGTCGCTGGCCCGCAGCCCTTCGACGGTGCCCTCGAACACCACCTCGCCGCCCTCGGTGCCGGCACGCGGGCCCAGGTCGACGACGTGGTCGGCGATCGCGATCACTTCCGGCTTGTGCTCCACGACCAGCACGGTGTTGCCCTTGTTGCGTAGCTGCAGCAGCAGGTCGTTCATCCGCTGGATGTCGTGGGGGTGCAGGCCGATGGTGGGCTCGTCGAAGACGTAGGTGACGTCGGTGAGCGACGAGCCGAGGTGGCGAATCATCTTGGTGCGTTGGGCCTCTCCCCCGGACAGGGTGCCGGCCGGCCGGTCGAGGGAGAGGTATCCCAACCCGATCTCCGTGAACGAGTCGAGGAGGTGTTGCAGCCCGGTGAGCAGCGGGAGCACCGACGGCTCGTCGAGGTCCCTGATCCATTCGGCCAGGTCGCTGATCTGCATCGCGCAGAGGTCGGCGATGTTCTTCCCCTTGATCTTCGACGACTGGGCCTCCTTGCTGAGCCGGGTGCCGTCGCATTCGGGGCAGGTCGTGAACGTCACTGCCCGCTCCACGAAGGCACGGACGTGCGGCTGCAGCGCGTCGACGTCCTTGGACAGGTAGGACTTCTGGACCTGCGGGATCAGCCCCAGGTACGTCAGGTTGATCCCGTCGACCTTGATCTTGGTGGGTTCCTTGTGGAGAAGGTCGTCCAGCTCCTTCTTCGTGTACTTGCGGATCGGCTTGTCGGGGTCGAACATGCCGCCGTCGCGGAAGATGCGGCCGTACCAGCCGTCCATGCTGTAGCCGGGAACGGTGATAGCGCCCTCGTTGAGGGACTTGCTGTCGTCGTACAGCTGGGTCACGTCGATGTCGTTGACCGAGCCCATGCCCTCGCAGCGCGGGCACATGCCGCCGAGACGGGTGAAGGTCGCCTTCTCGGTCTTCGTCTTGCCGGCGCCACGCTCGACGGTGATCGCGCCGCTGGCCTTCACCGAGGGGACGTTGAAGGAGTACGCGTTGGGTGGGCCGATGTGCGGCTGCGCGAGCCGACTGAACAGGATGCGCAGCATCGCGTTCGCGTCGGTGGCGGTGCCGACGGTGGAGCGCGGGTTGGCGCCCATCCGTTCCTGGTCGACGATGATCGCGGTCGTCAGCCCCTCCAGCCGGTCGACCTCCGGCCGCGCGAGTGTCGGCATGAAGCCCTGCACGAAGGCGCTGTAGGTCTCGTTGATCATCCGCTGCGACTCCGCGGCGATCGTGTCGAACACCAGGGAGCTCTTGCCCGAGCCGGAGACGCCGGTGAACACCGTGAGCCGGCGCTTCGGGATCTCGACACTGACGTCCTTGAGGTTGTTCACTCGCGCGCCGTGTACGCGGATCAGGTCGTGGTTGTCGGCAACGTGCGGCGCGGGCGGCGGCGTGTCCGTTTTCGGGGCCCTGCTCATCGTTACTCCATCTGTGGGGGCGGGCCGCCTTCGCGGTCTCCGTCGGCGTGGCTTGGCTCGATCTGGCCAGCTTCGGGCAGTGTGTCTGGTTCTTCGTTGTCGGCGCGGTCGCGGCAACGGTCCTTGTCTACCTGGTCGGCGGTGGCGGTCCGGGGTGGGGCGACGCCGTCCGGTCGACGTTGGCGGGGTTGCCCTCGGCGCAGGGGTCAAGCCTGCCACGCCGCTTCGGTCCGTGGAGGCTGCGGGCTCCGGCGGGGCGGCGCGGCTGGCCGAGGCGTCGGACCGACCGGCGGCGGTCGCGCTGCGCGGGTGGCGGCTGCGGTCGCCGGACGGCTCAGCGCACCTCGTTGATGCGGATCAGGTTGCCCGTGGGGTCGCGGAAGGCGCAGTCGCGGACGCCGTACGGCTGTGTGGTCGGCTCCTGGACGACGTCGGCGCCGCTGGCCTGCAGCCGCTCGAAGACGTCGTCGAGGTCGTCGGTGGCCAGGGTGATGGCGGTGTAGCTGCCCTTGGCGATCAGTTCGAGGATGGTGCGGCGCTCGTCGTCGGTGATGCCGGGGTCGGCGGCCGGCGGGTGCAGGACGATGGAGGTGCCCGGCTGGTTGGCGGGACCGACGGTGATCCAGCGCATCCCGTCGTATCCGACGTCGTTGCGGACCTCGAAGCCGAGGGTGTCGCGGTAGAAGGCCAGGGCGGCGTCTGCGTCGGTGTGCGGGAGGAAGGCGTAGTGGATGGTGATGTTCATGGCGGTCAGGCTAGTTGCGGCTGCGTGACCTGCGCTTCTCGATTCCTGATCGGTCTGGTCACCTGTTTCGCGAGGCACGGTGGCATTTCCGCGCTCGCGGAAGCTGCCTGGGCCCGATAGGTGCTGGGCGGCACGCCGACCAACTCGGTGAAGCGGGTGCTGAAGGTGCCCAGTGAGGAGCAGCCGACCGCGAAACAGACTTCGGTGACGCTGAGGTCGCCACGACGCAGCAGCGCCATCGCGCGCTCGATGCGTCGCGTCATCAGATAGGCGTACGGCGACTCGCCGTACGCGGCCCGGAACTGGCGGCTGAGGTGTCCGGCCGACATGTTCACGCCGCGGGCGAGCGCCTCGACGTCCAGCGGTTGCGCGTACTCCCGGTCGATCCGGTCGCGGACGCGGCGCAGTCGCGCGAGGTCGCGCAGGCGCTGCTCCAGGTCCGGTCTGCTGGTCATGTGCGGATCGTACGTCGCGGTCGACACCGGGTCGCCGGGTTGGCGCGGTCGGTGCCGGGTTGTGGCAGGCGGGCGTGGCGCCCGGGGGCGACGGCCGACGCCACGGGTGGGCGGTATGGGCTGATTGTGGCCGTCGCTTCCCTGCCGGCGTGTCGGTTTCCACCAAGATTCGGCGGGGAGGCGCCTCGGGGTTGACCGCTTGGGATAGCGTGTCGTCGCTCTATCTGGGGAGATCTCCAGAGTCCTTCGGGGAAAGAAGTTGTCACGTGTCACTTTGGAAGAAGACCACTGTTCTGGCGGTCTCCGCGCTCACGGCACTCGCGGTGACTGCCTGCGGCTCGAAGCCCGGCTCGGACGCGCCGGTGCAGCCCAGCGTGCTGGAGCTGCTCGCCAGTGATCTCAAGGGTTCGTTGCAGAAGACGATCGACGCCACCGGCAAGAGCGAGTCGGTGACCGTGACGATGCAGGGCACGGCGGGCGGCCAGAAGATCTCGGTGCAGGGCGTGGTCGATCTGGGCGACCCGGTCAAGGCCGAGATGACGACGGCGGGCCCGGATGGCACCCCGACCGTCGTCCGGATGATCAGCAGCGTGGTCTATGTCGAGATCCCGGCGAAGGACCGCGCGAGCATCGGTGGGAAGCGCTGGATGAAGCTGGACCTGGCTGCGGCCGGCGAGCAGGCGGGGATGGACTTCACCAAGCAGTTCGAGGACATCGACCCGACCAAACAGGTCAAGACGCTGCTCGCCACCGAGGGTGTCACGGTCGTCGGCGAGGAGACGGTGAACGGGGCGCGCACGGTGCACTACACCGTCACTGCTCCGGTGGCGACCTACCTCGGGCAGCTCGACGCCGAGTTGCGGTCGGGCGTCGAGCAGCAGTACGCCAAGCAGGGCGTCAAGGAGCTCACGATCGACCTCTGGGTCGACGAGCAGTACCGGCCGCGCCGGGCGAGCTTGGACATGGGCAAGATGGGCGACATGACGGTCGACTACACCGACTACGGCAAGGCCGTGAACATCGAGACGCCGCCTGCGGCGGAGACCGCGGACTTCGCCGAGATGCTGCAGGGCCTGAAGGACGTGTCTACCGGCAACTGACCAGAGCCAGCATGCTGCCCGGCCGGTGATCTCTCCGGCCGGGCAGTGCCGTCTCAGGAGGACGTCGTGCCAGCCCCAGGCGCGACCGGAAGGCGCACTCGTGGCGGCGCTGGGTGGACGGCTGCCAGCCAGCCGCGCGGCGACCGTGCCGGAAGCGGCCGAGACAACGCCGGCGGCGCCGTGCGACTGACGTTCTCAGTGAGGGCCGGCACGGCGGCCGCCGGTGACGTCGGCGTCGGGGGTCAGATGAGCACGCTCCACGTGACGGGGCCGACGATGCCGTCGGCGACGAGGCCGTTGCGGCTCTGGAAGCCGCGTACGGCGTTGGCGGTGACCGAGCCGAAGGAGCCGTCGACGAGGAGGTTGGCGCCGCGGGCGTTGAGGGCGGTCTGGAGGCCGCGTACGAGGTCGCCGGAGTTGCCTTCCCGCAGGGGCAGGATGAGGGCGGTCCAGGTGATCGGGCCGACGAGGCCGTCGGCGTAGAGGCCGCGGCTGGTCTGGAACGACTTGACGGCGGAGGTGCAGGCCGGCCCGAAGACGCCGTCGACGACGACGGAGATGCCGCGGGCCCGCAGGAGGTACTGGATGGTGCGGGGCACCCATCCGGAGGCGCCCTGGCTGACGCTCGGGTAGCCGGTGCTGCCGACGGGGGCCGTCGCGCCGAGGGTGATGCCGCGGTTGGCGAGGAAGATCCGGGGGTCGGTGGAGGTCAGTCGGGGGCGGTGGATCTCGAAGTGCAGGTGCGGGCCGCTGGAGTTGCCGGTGTTGCCCATGAGGCCGATCAGTTGTCCGCAGCTGATCCGCTGGCCGACGCTGACCAGGACGCGGTGGAGGTGGCCGTAGTAGGAGAAGTAGCTGTCGGCGTGGTTGAGGTGGACGCTGTTGCCGGTGCGTCCGGGCAGGGGCCCGCTGGTGGTGTCGCCCGGGTACGAGTTGGTCTTGATGTCGCGGACCGTGCCGTCGGCGGTGGCGTAGACGGGGGTGCCCTGGTTGTTGGCGACGTCCCAGCCGGTGTGGGTGGGGCGGCTGGGGGTCTTGTAGCCGGAGGTCAGGGTGCCGAGGGTGGGGTTGCTCCAGCCGGCGACGGCCGCCATGGCGGGGCTCGGCATGCCGACGACGCCGATGCCGACGCCGGTGCCCAGTGCGGTGAGGAGGGTGCGGCGCCGGGCGGGCGTGTCGAGCAGGCGGCGTGTTTCCAGGTCGTCGCTCATCGGGGGTCTCCCCTGTTCGGGCCCGTGGTGTCCGGGCACCCGGTCGAGTGATGGGCGTCGATCGTAAATGATCTGTATCGGCCGGGGCAATCGGTGAAACTTTCCTACCGATCGGGTGGCCGCGCCCCTTCCCGGACGCC
This sequence comes from Micromonospora sp. NPDC023814, assembly GCF_040639595.1. NCBI lineage: Bacteria > Bacillati > Actinomycetota > Actinomycetes > Micromonosporales > Micromonosporaceae > Micromonospora > Micromonospora sp. NPDC023814. The sequence continues at coordinate 38,282 of NZ_JBFAAF010000022.1, read as the reverse complement.
TCCGCTCACGAGCCCGCGTCGACGAGCCGGGGACGGCGGGCGAGAACGAGGGTGGTGCGCAGGCGCAGCACGACCGGCGCGCCGAGGTCGTCGACGAGGCGGCGCAACGCGGTCAGGCCGCGGGCCTGTTCGTCGGGGGTGAGGATCCGGTACGGGCCGAAGGTGCGGACGAGTTGCAGGTAGCGTTCGGCGGGCAGCGGCACGTCGCGCTGCAGGTGGGCGGCCCGGACGTCGGTGAACAGACGGCTGTCGGTGATGTCGCGCTCGAACCAGCCGGCGGGTCGTTCCACGGTGCTGGGGCCGGTGGCGCGGAAGAAGCCGTCGAGGGCGCGGGACTGCCCGGGGTCGGCGTAGTCGTACTTGTGGCCGAAGACGGCGAGGGTGCCGCCGGGGGTGAGCGCGTCGTGGGCGCGCCGGTTGCGGGTGGCGGGGTCGAGCCAGTGCCAGGCCAGCGCGCAGGCCAGCAGGGGTGCGCCGCCGGCGGGTGGCTGCCACCGTTCGAAGGTCGAGGTGACCACGCGGGCCCGGGGGAACCGGGCGGTGAGCCGGGCGGCCATGCGGGGGTCGGGTTCGACGCAGGTGACGGGTGCGCCGAGGCGGAGCAGCACGGCGGTGCCCTTGCCGGTGCCGGCGCCGATCTCGACGACCGTGTCGGGGGTACGGCCGTGGTAGGCGCGGATGAGGTCGGCGAGTTCGGTCGGGTAGTCGGGGCGTACGTCGTCGTAGAGGTCGGCGACGTCGCCGAAGACGCCCACGGCTACAGGCCGCCGGCGACGCGTAGGACGGTGCCGGTGGTGTAGGTGGCGTCGGGGCCGAGGAGCCAGGCGATGGCGGCGGCGACCTCGTCGGGTTCGCCGGGGCGGCCGAGGGGGATGCGGTCGGCGGCGGTGTCGGGTCGGTCGGGTTGGCCGGACAGGGCGTGGATGTCGGTGCGGATGATGCCGGGGGCGACGGCGTTGACGCGGATGCCGCGGGGGGCGAGTTCCTTGGCGAGGCCGGTGGTGAGGGTGTCGGTGGCGGCCTTGACGGCGGCGTAGTGGACGTACTCGCCGGGGCTGCCGAGGGTGGCCGCGGCGGAGGAGACGTTGACGATGGCGGCGCCGCTACCCATGCGGCGGGCGGCCTGCTGGGCGCACAGGACGTAGCCGACGAGGTTGACGTCGACGACGTGGCGCAGGTCGGCCGGGTCGAGGTCGACGAAGGCGCCGATGGGGCTGGTGACGCCGGCGTTGTTGACCAGGCCGGTGATCGGGCCGAGGTCGGCGGCGGCGTCGAACAGGGCGGCGACCCGCTCGGGGTCGCGGGTGTCGGCGGGCACGGCGAGGCCGCGTACGCCGGTGGCGTGGAGGTCGGCGAGCACCTTGTCGGCGGCGTCGCGGTCGCGGCGGTAGCCGAACACGACGTGGTGGCCGGCGTGGGCGAGGCGGCGGGCGGTGGCCGCGCCGATGCCGCGGCTGCCGCCGGTGATGACGGTGACAGGATTCAATGCGCCTCTCCCCTGCCGTGGCTGCTGGGCCGACGTTACCGCGACCGGCGCGCCTGATGCGGGAGGGGAAGGTCACACGCGGGCGGTGGTGGGTGTGGGTGTGGGGGTGGGGGCGGGGGCGGGCGGCCCGGACGGCGTGGTGGCGGACCGGTTCGGGGTGCGGCGGCGGCTGCCGCTGGGCGCGTTGAGCACGCGGCCGATGACGTTCGTGATCGGCACGGACCGGCGGGTGATCGGGGTGGTCCACAGTGGACATAGCATGAACGCGCACGCCGACGCGGCGCTGCGGGCGCTGGGGGGGGTGATCTCGCGCGTGTCGGGGCCGGCTGGTATCAAGGCAGGCGTCTGAACAGGTGTACGAGGGAAGAGGTTGCTGATGGGTGGCGCTGGCCAGGGGTTGTCCGACGAGGACGTGCGCACCATCCGGGAGGCGTTGGCGGCAGGGCGGAAACCGAAGGTGGTGTTCACCGCGTCGGCGGGCCAGATCGCCGGGCAGGTGGGGCAGGTGGTGGAGCTGACCGACCCGGCGGCCTCCGACGAGTTCGTGGTGGTCCGGTTCGGTCGCGACGAGTTGCCCTTCTCCCCCGCTGACGTGGCGGTGGCGCCGCGCGGCGTGGGCCGCAAGGTGGCGGAGCCGCAGCCGGAGCCCGAGCCGGCGCCGGTGCCGGCGGAGCCGGAGTTCGTGTTGGACCGGGCGCCGGTGCCGGCGCCGCGGGAGCAGCGGGAGGAGCCGAAGGTGGAGACGGCGGAGGCGAAGCCGGCGCGGCGGCCGGTGAAGGCGGCGAAGCCGAAGGGCCCGACGGGGCTGACGGTCACGCTGGCGTACGCCGACGGCGAGTGGACGGTCGCGGCGCAGCAGGGCAGCAAGTCCCTGGCGAAGCCGTACGTGGTCAAGCCGGCGGAGGCGCTGCGGATGGTGGCGCTGGTCGACGTGCCGGGGGTGCACGAGGCGGTGGAGCAGATCATGGCGGCGGAGCGTGCCGAGGCGGAGCAGCAGGCGGAGAAGCTGCGCGCGGAGTTGGCCGAGATCGAGGCGCGGCTGGCGGAGTTGCGCGAGGCGCACTGAGCGGTGGGCGCCGGCGGGGCGGGTGGCGGTGGCGCCGTCCGTCCCGCCGGCGTTTCGCCGGTCGGTGGCGCTGCCGATGGTGTGCGAGGAGTTTGCCGAGCAGGCGGGTGAGCTGGTCGCGTTCGGTGGGAGAGCAGGGTGTCCTGGACGCCGGCGAGGGTCTCCCCCATGCGCTGGAGTTCGCGCCACCCTGTGGACGTGATGGTGATGACCGCAGCGGGCACGCCGAGCTGGCGGCGACCGGGAACGGCACCCCCGCCGCGGCGTGACCCGCGCCGGCCACGGCCCGGCCCGGGTGCGCGGGTCGTGCCGGACACGGCCCCGCCGGCGCCGCCCGGTCAGAGCGTCGCGGTCAGCCGTTCGACCACGACGGCGGCGGGGCCGGTGGTGGCGTGCCGGTAGCCGGTGCCGGCCCACAGGTGCACCCGGTCCGCGTGCCCGGCCGCGGCCGCCGCCGCGCGCATGCCCCGGGTCAGGTGGTGCAGCTCCGGATAGCCGAGCGGCGCGACGGGCTCGTACCGGTCGATGAAGGCGTTGCGCAGCCCGCGCGCCGGCCGGCCGGTGAAGGCGCGGGTGAGCACGGTGCCGGTGCGGGCCGGGTCGGCCAGGGCGTCGCGATGGGTGCGGCTGGCCCCGCTCTCGTCGGTGCGTAGCAGCAACGTTCCGACGGCCACCGCGGTGGCGCCGGCGGCGACCAGGTCACGGACGTCGTCGGGGCCGGCGACGCCGCCGGCGGCCACCACCGGCAGCCCGGTGGCCCGGAGCACGTCGTGGACCAGGGGTCGGGTCGAGGTCGGCGGGGCTGGCCGGTGCGGGGTGTGGGTGCCGCTGTGCCCGCCGGCCTCGGTGCCCTGGGCGACCAGCCCGTCGACGCCCAGCTCGCGTGCGGCGAGCGCCTCGTCCACCGAGGTCACCGTGACCAGCACCCGGGTGCCGGCGCGGCGCAGCGCGGTCACCGCCGCCGGGTCGGGCAGCCCGAAGGTGAAGCTGACCACCGGCACCGGGTCGGCCAGCAGCAGGTCGATCTTGTCCGGCCAGTGGTCGTCGTCGTGCACCAGCGGCGCGCCGGCCAGGTCGAGCCCGTACGGTGCGCCCTCGGCGGCGATCTGGTGGGCGTACCGACGGAAGGTGGTCTCGTCGATGTCGCGGGGGCCGGGCACGAACAGGTTCACCCCGCACGGTGTGCCGGTGGCGCGCAGCTCGGCCAGCTCGGCGGCGACTGCCTCGGGGGTCTTGTAGCCGGCGGCGAGGAAGGCGAAGCCGCCGGCCGTGGCGACGGCGCGGACCAGGGCGCAGGTGGTGGCGCCCCCGGCGAGCGGGGCGGCGACGACCGGCGTCGCGCTGCCGAGAAGGTCGGTCCACGCGTCGCCGGTCACCGCCTCACCCTAGTCCCGGGGGCCGGTCAGTGCTGCGGGATGTGGGCCACTCCGATGCGCTTGCGGAACACCCAGTACGTCCAGCCCTGGTAGGCCAGCACGATCGGGGTGAACACCACCGCCACCCAGGTCATGATCTTCAGGGTGTAGGGGGTGGAGGCGGCGTTGGTGGCGGTCAGCGTCCCGGCCGCGTCCAGGGTGGACGGCAGCACGTTCGGGAACAGCGCCGCGAACAGCGTCGCCACGGCCAGGCCGATCGCCACGGCGGTGCCGGTGAACGCCCAGCCCTCCCGGCGTACCCGGGCGGCGGCGAGACCGCCGAGCAGGGCCAGCGCCGCGCCGACGGCGAACACGGCGGCGGCCGTGCTGGAGCGGATGGTCAACGTCCAGGCCAGGAACGCCACCGCGAGCACGGCGGTGGCCACGCCCAGGCGTACCGCGAGCGCGCTGGCGCGCTCGCGGACGTCGCCCACGGTCTTCAGCGCGACGAACACCGCGCCGTGGGTGAGGAACAGCGCCGCGGTGGTCGCGCCGCCCAGCAGGGCGTACGGGTGGAGCAGGTCGAGCAGGCCGCCGACGTACTCGTGGTCGGCGTCCAGCGGCACGCCGCGCAGGATGTTGGCGAACGCCACGCCCCACAGCACCGCCGGCACGAGCGAGCCGACGAAGATCGCCGTGTCCCAGCGCCGCTTCCAGGACGCCTCGGGGCGCTTGTGGCGGTACTCGAAGGCGACGCCGCGGGCGATCAGGGCCAGCAGGATCAGCAGCAGCGGCAGGTAGAAGCCGGAGAAGAGGGTGGCGTACCACTCGGGGAAGGCGGCGAACATCGCGCCGCCGGCGGTGATCAGCCACACCTCGTTGCCGTCCCAGACCGGGCCGATGGTGTTGATCAGGACGCGGCGTTCCCGGTCGTTGCGGCCGAGCACGGGCAGCAGCATGCCGACGCCGAAGTCGAAGCCCTCCAGGATGAAGTACCCGGTGAACAGGACCGCGACGAGCAGAAACCAGATGGTGGTGAGTTCCACGGTGGGCTCCGGTGATCAGTAGGCGAAGGCGAGCGGGCGCTCGGCGTCGTCGTCGGTGTCGTCGGTCTCCGGTGCCGGTTCGAGGTCGGGTACGCCGGCCTTGGCGTAGCGCAGCAGCAGCTTGACCTCGATCACGGCGAGGGTGGCGTAGATCAGGGTAAAGGCGGTGAACGAGGTGAGCACCTCGGTCAGCGACACGCTGCGGGACACGCCGTCGCGGGTGAGCATCTCGCCGAAGACGATCCACGGCTGGCGGCCCATCTCGGTGAAGATCCAGCCGAAGGAGTTCGCGGCCAGCGGCAGCAGCGGCATGGCCAGGCCGGCGCGCAGCAGCCACTTGCTGGTCGGGGTGCGGCCCTTGCGCTGGCTCCAGAGCACCAGCAGCGTGATCGCGGCGGCCGCCAACCCGAAGGCGATCATGAAGCGGAAGCTCCAGTAGGTGACCGGGATGATCGGGGCGTAGTTGCCGGCGCCGTACTGGGTGGCGTACTGGGCCTGCAGGTCGTTGATGCCCTGGACGGTGCCGTTGGGGTCGCCGGTGCCGAGGAACGACAGCAGGTACGGGATCTTGAGGGCGAACAGCTCGCGGCTGCCGTCGAGGCTGCCGACGGTGAGCACGGAGAACGAGGCGGGGCTCTCGGTGGTGTAGAGGCCCTCGGCGGCGGCCATCTTCATCGGCTGAACCTCGGTCATGATCTTGCCCTGGATGTCGCCGGTGATGATCACGCCGGCGGTGGCGACCAGGGTGACCCAGGAACCGAACTTGGCGGCGAACCGGTAGGCCGGGGTGTCGGCCGAGTCGCGGTTGCGGATCAGGTGCCACATGGCGACCGCGACCAGCAGCGAGCCGGCGACCAGGAACGCGCCGGCGATGGTGTGCGGGAAGGTGACCAGGGCGACCTTGTTGGTCAGCACGGCGAGGAAGTCGGTGAGTTCGGCACGGCCGGTGTCGGGGTTGATCCGGTAGCCGACCGGGTTCTGCATGAACGAGTTCGCCGCGAGGATGAAGTACGCGCTCAGGTTGGTGCCGATCGCGGCGGCCCAGATGGCGGCCAGGTGCAGCCGCTTGGGCAGCCGGTCCCAGCCGAAGATCCACAGGCCGATGAAGGTCGACTCCAGGAAGAACGCGACCAGCGCCTCGATGGCGAGCGGCGCGCCGAAGATGTCGCCGACGAAGCGGGAGTAGTCGCTCCAGTTCATGCCGAACTGGAACTCCTGCACGATGCCGGTGACCACACCCATCGCGAAGTTGATCAGGAAGAGCTTGCCGTAGAACTTGGTGAGCTTCAGGTACTTCTCGTTGCCGGTGCGGTGCCACATGGTCTGCAGGATCGCCACCAGCACGGACAGGCCGATGGTCAGCGGTACGAAGAGAAAGTGGTAGACGGTGGTGACACCGAACTGCCAGCGGGCGACGTCCAACGCGTCCACCAGAAACCCCCAGCTGTGCATACTACGAGACGTAGTAAATACTACTTCCCGTCGTAGAGGAATGGGCAGGGGCGGGGGGCCCTAACCGACCCGGGACCAATGACCCTGATCACCTCTGCCGAACGCCCCGGCGGTCGCCGAACCGGCGCCCCCGCCCCCGCCGCCCGGTCCGTGCGTGCGACCATTGCCGGCTGATGGACACCGCCCACCCGACGTGGCAGCCCCCGCTGATCTGGCGCGCCGCGCAACTGCTCGCCCGCGTCGTCGTCGCGCTCGTGGCCCGCCTCGAGGTCAGCGGGGGCGTGCCCGAGGCGCTGCGCCGGGGCCCGCTGATCCTGGCCGCGAACCACATCAGCCCGTTCGACCCGGTCGTTCTCGCCGCCGCCTGCCGGGCCCGGGGCGTCGCCCCCCGGATCATGGCCACCGGCGGGCTGTTCCGCACCCCCGTCATCGGCACCGCGATGCGCCGCGCCGGGCACATCCGCGTCGACCGGGGTACCAGCGCCGTACACCAGGCCCTCGACGACGCCGCCGCGGCCGTCGCCGGCGGCTCGGTGATCCTGGTCTACCCCGAGGGTCGCATCGGCCTGGACCCCGGCATGTGGCCCGAACGCGGCAAGACCGGCACGGCCCGCCTCGCCCTGGCCTGCGCCGCGCCGGTGATCCCGATCGCCCAGTGGGGGTCGCACGAGGTGGTGCCCTACCGCGCCCCGAAGGGTCTGCTGCGCGGCGTCGCCCGCGCCATGTGGCGGCGCCCCGTGGTCCGGGTGCACTTCGGCGACCCGGTCGACCTGGGCGACGTCACGCCCGTCACGCCCGGCGCGGCCCGGCGCGCCACCGACCGGATCATCGACGCCATCACCGACGGCCTCGTCCCGCTGCGGCCCGACGAGCCCGATCGGCCCCGCCACGTCGACCCCGGCCGACCCGCCGACACCAGCCGCTCGCACCGCCGTCGCCCCACGTCCTGAACCCGAGTCTCGTCCCGGCCGCAGCCGGAGCACGCGCCGCCCGCCACCCCCACGCGCCGCCCGCCTTGTCGTGCGGACCTGTCCTGCCACCCGAATCGTCACTGAGCGCACAGGCGGTCACTCCCCGCTGGAGTACCCCTGTCGGCCCTTTGCTCTGCACCCATCGATGCGCCAGCTACCGAGAGTGAGACCCGTGGGCAGCGGCCATCACCAGGCCCCGGGAGAACCCGCAGGCCAACGGGGTGGTGCACATAGGGCTGCAGAGCAAAGGGGCAGAAGCGGCACTCGCCCGGACCTGACACCCCGCACGCTGAGTAATTCGTGGCGGCGTGACAACCTGTGACCGAACGGCCGGCGCGACCGTGGGTTCGGCGCACGCCCGTGGGGCTTGCGCGGCGTCCGCCCCGGGAAGCGGTCCGCACCGGCGATCAACGGTCACAGGCTGGTCGCCGCGCGGCAACCGGAGACCGGCATACTGCGTCGCGTGCTGACCGGTCACCCCTACCTCGACGCCCCCGCGCCGCTGGCCTTCGCCCACCGCGGCGGCGCCGCCGAGGGCGACGAGAACACCGCCGCGGCGTTCGCCCGCGCGATCGGGCTCGGCTACCGGTACGTGGAGACCGACGTGCACGGCACCGCCGACGGCGTGGCGGTGGTCTTCCACGACGCCACCCTGACGCGGGTCACCGGCGAGCCGGGGCGCATCGCCGACCTGCGCTGGGCGGACCTGGCCTCGGTACGCGTCGGCGGTGCCGCCGTGGTGCCCCGCCTCGACGAGGTCCTCGACGCCTGGCCCGAGGTCCGGTTCAACGTCGACGTCAAGGCCGACGGCGGCGTCGACCCGACCGTGGCCACCCTCGCGCGCGCCAACGCCGGCGACCGGGTGCTGCTCGCCTCGTTCAGCGACGCCCGGCTGGCCCGGCTGCGTGCCAGCACCGGGGGCCGGATCGCCACCAGCCTCGGCATGCGCGGGGTGGCCCGGCTGCGGATGGCCTCGCTGACCGGCCGGGCGCTGCGGCTGCCCCCGTCGGTCGTGGCCGCCCAGGTGCCGGTGCGCTACGGGCGGGTGCGTGTGGTGGACCGCCGGTTCCTGCGCTACGCCCACCGACTCGACCTGCAGGTGCACGTTTGGACGATCGACGAACCTGCCGATATGCACGAGTTACTTGATCTTGGAGTGGATGGCATCATGACCGATCACGTCGGCGTGCTGCGCGACGTCTACCGCAGCCGCGGCCACTGGGCCGCCTGAGCGCCGAAGGACCCCCGATGGCCGAGACCGCCACCCCCACGGTCGGCGACACCCCCGCCCCGGCGAGCACCCGCCGTGAACGCACCGGCTGGTACCTCTACGACTGGGCGATGTCCGCCTTCTCCACCACCGTGATCACCGTGTTCCTCGGCCCGTTCCTGACCACCGTCACCGAACTGGCCGCCGGCTGCGAACTCGGCGCCGACACCTGCTCCGGGTACGTGTACCCGCTGGGCATCAAGGTCGCCGCCGGCTCGTACTTCCCGTACCTGGTGTCGCTGTCGGTGTTCCTCACCGTGTTCGTGCTGCCCGTCATCGGGGCGGTCGCCGACCGGTCGGCGCACAAGAAGCGGTTGCTCGCCGCGGCGGCCTTCACCGGCGCCGGCGCCACCGTCGGCATGCTCTTCGTCACCGGCGACCGGTACCTGCTCGGCGGGCTGCTGTTCCTCGTCGCCAACATCGCCTTCGGCGCCGGCGTCGTGGTCTACAACTCGTTCCTGCCGCAGCTCGGCGGCCCCGACGACCGCGACGGCATCTCCAGCCGCGGCTGGGCCCTGGGCTACCTCGGCGGCGGCCTGCTGCTGGCACTCAACCTGGTCGCGGTCAGCATGCTCGGCGAGGAGGGCAACCACCAGCGCACCCTCGACCTGGCCCGCTGGTCGATCGTGTCCGCCGGGCTGTGGTGGGCGGCGTTCACCCTGGTTCCGCTGCGCTGGCTGCGCGAACACCCCACCGCCGCCGCGCTGGCCGGCGGCAACCCGGTCACCGACGGGTTCCGGCAGCTCGGCCGCACCCTGCGGGAGATCAAGGCGTACCCGCTGACGCTGTTCTTCCTGCTCGCGTTCCTGGTCTACAACGACGGCATCCAGACCGTCATCGCCCTGGCCAGCCAGTACGGCACCGAGGAGCTGAAGCTCGGCCAGAGCACCCTGATCGTGACCATCCTGCTGGTGCAGTTCCTCGCCTTCGGCGGCGCGCTGCTGCTCGGCGCGCTCGCCAAGCGCATCGGCGCCTGGAAGACAGTCCTGATCAGCCTGGTGCTGTGGACCGGGGTGATCCTCGGCGCGTTCCGGCTGCCCGCCGAGGCGCCGCTGCCGTTCATGGTTCTCGGCGCGGCCATCGGCCTGGTGCTCGGCGGCAGCCAGGCGCTGAGCCGGTCGCTGTTCAGTCAGCTCATCCCCGCCGGCAAGGAGGGCGAGTACTACGGCTTCTACGAGATCAGCGACAAGGGCACCAGTTGGCTCGGCCCGCTGGCCTTCGGCCTGGTGTTCCAGCTGACCTCCTCGTACCGGGTCGGCCTGGTCTCCCTGCTCATCTTCTTCGTCGTCGGGTTCCTGCTGCTGCTGGCCGTGCCGATCCGCCGCGCGATCGTCGCCGCCGGCAACACCCCGCCCCGGGTGCTGTGAGGCAGCGCGGACCGCACCGACCGGATCGGGGGACGTCGATCAGCTAGGCTGCCCGACCGTGACCGACCACGCCGCCGCCCCGACCTGTCTGGCGCGCCCGCCGCTGGGCCCCGACGACTCCCCCGCCGGGTGCGCCGCGGCGCGGGGCGTGGACGGGCGTCCGCTGCACGCCGCGGCGTTGAAGTTCTTCTGGGGACCGATGGACTGCGGCAAGTCCACGATGGCGCTGCAGATGAACCACAACCACGCCCGGCAGGGCCGCCGTGGCCTGGTCACCACCCGCATCGACCGCTCGCTGGGCCCGCAGGTCACCACCCGCATCGGGCTGGCCCACGAGGCCGTCGAGGTCACCGACGACCTCGACCTGCGCACGCTGGTGCGCGACACGTGGGCCGAGGGGGTCCGCGTCGACTACCTCATCTGCGACGAGGCCTCCTTCTACAACCTCGAGCACATCGAGCAGATGGCCGAGCTGGTCGACAGCTACGACGTCGACGTGTACGCGTTCGGGCTGGCCACCGACTTCCGGTCCTGCCTGTTCCCGGCCGCGCAGCGGCTGTTCGAACTCGCCGACGAGGTGGCCCGCATCCAGGTCGAGGTGCTCTGCTGGTGCGGCCGGGAAGGGCTGCTCAACGCCCGGGTGGTCGGCGGGCGGGTCGTCCGCGAGGGCGAACAGGTCGTGATCGGCGACACGGTGGACAGCGCCGAGGTGCGCTACCAGGTGCTGTGCCGGCGGCACTACCGGGCCGGTGAGCTCGGCCCGCGCCGCTGACACGTCAGTACGGGTCGCCGCACACCCGCCAGTCGCCGCCCTCCCGCACCACCGACAGCTTCCGCTCCTCGGTCAGCCCGCTGTCGCGGGTCAGCCGCACCGTCACCGTGCCCTGCGGGCGGCCGCCGCGCGTCGCCACCGACACGTCGAGGATCTCGTAGCCGCTGACCACCGGCGGCGTGCGCAGCCAACTGGTGAACCCGATCGGGCTCCACCGGGTGCGCGCGTCGGCGCAGAGCCGGTCGTACGCGCCGTCGGTGTCGCCGGCGGCGACCGAGCGCAGGAACCCGTCGGCGGTCTCCCGCACCGGGCCGCTGGCCTGCGTGACCACCTGCACGTTCCAGGCGCCCAGCCCGGCCACCCCGACGCAGCACAGCAGCACGGCGACGCCCGCGAACACCAGCCCGGTGCGCATCGGGCGGCGCCGCCGGGCCGGCCGGCTCCACGGCTGCTCAGCGCCCACCCGTCGACCGTAGAGAACCGGTGGGGCCGCCCGCAGGAAAAGTCGACCCGGTCCGGACGGGCACCGCGTCGTCCATCGTCGGCGCGCGCCCCGCGAGCCCGCCGGCGCGCCCACCCGGAAGGGCCCGCTGCGCCGGGCCGGCTCACGGCTCGATGAGGCCGGCCCGGATGGCGTAGCGGGTCAACTCGAGCCGGTCCCGGAGGCCGAGCTTCTGCAGCAGGTTGGCCCGGTGTCGTTCGACGGTCTTGACGCTGATGAACAGCAGGCGGGCGATCTCCTTCGACGAGTGGCCCTCGGCGACGAGCTTGAGGATCTCCTCCTCGCGTTCGGTGATGGCCCGGGCGGGCAGGCTCTCGCCCCGGGCGGTGCGTTCCAGGTAGGTGCGGATGAGGGCGTTGATCGCGCCGGGATAGAGGAACGGCTCGTCGCGTACGGCGGCGCGACAGGCCTCCACCAGGTCACGGTCGGCGACGGACTTGAGCACGTAGCCGTTGGCGCCGACCTTGAGGGCCTCGAAGAAGTACTGCTCGTTGTCGTACATCGTCAGGATGAGGATGCGCAGGTCCGGCTGCTGCCGGGACAGCTCCCGGGCCGCCTGCAGGCCGGTCATCCGGGGCATGGCGATGTCGAGGATGGCCAGGTCGGGGCGCTCGGCCTGGGCCAGGGCGACGGCCTCCGCGCCGTCGCCGGCCTCGGCCACGACCGTCAGGTCCGGTTCGCTGTCGAGGATGAGCCGGACCCCGCGGCGCACCAGGGCGTGGTCGTCGGCGAGCAGGATGCGGGTCGTCACGGCCGGCCGTCCCGGTCGGTCAGTGGCACCCGCAGCCGCACCTCGGTGCCGCCGGCCGGGCCGGGGGTCACGGCGAGCGGGGCGCCGATGAGCAGGGCCCGCTCGCGCATGCCACGGATGCCGGCGCCCTCGGCCGCGTCGCCGATGCCCCGGCCGTCGTCGCGGATCCGCAGCTGCACGTGGCCCGGCTGAGCGGCCAGGGACATCTCGACGGTGGTGGCCCTGGCGTGCCGGACGGTGTTGGTGAGGGCCTCCTGGGCGACCCGGTAGATCACCAGTTCGGCCTCTCCGTCGAGGGCCGGCAGGTCCGCGCCGAGGTGCTGGCGCACGGCCAGCTCGGTGTGCCCGGTGACCTCCGTGACGAGCGCCTTCAGGGCACTGGTCAAGCCGAGTTCCTCCAGCACCCCGGGGCGTAGCCGGCGGGCGATGCGGCGGATCTCGTCGAGGCTGTCGCGGGTGGTCTCCTGCACCTGGGCGAGCTGCGCGCGAACCGGGTCGGGCGCGTGACGGGCCACCTGTTTCAGTTCGAGCAGGACCGCGGTCAGCGTCTGGCCGACCTCGTCGTGCAGCTCCTGGGCGATACGGCGGCGCTCGGCCTCCTGGGCGGACAGGGCGGCGGCCGCGCTGGTCGCCCGTTCCGCCTCCAGACGGTCGATCATGGCGTTGAAGGCGCGGATCAGCTCCGCGATGCCGGCCTGCCCGGCCGGGACCGGGCGCGGCTCGGGCTGGAGCAGGTCGATGGTGGTCATGGCCCGGGTCAGGCGGCGCAGCGGCGCCAGGCCGACCCGCAGCAGTGCGGCGTTGGCGACCAGCATCGCGGCGAGGCCCACGGTCAGGACGACGGCCTCGGTGAGCAGCACCGGGGTGGACACCGTGACCGGGCCGAGCAGCAGCAACGTGGCGGTCACGAGGACCGCTGCGTTGAGCAGGAAGATCCGCCAGAACAGCGACACGACGACGCCTCCCTTCCCGGCCCTGGTGCCCCGCCGGCCCGCGCCGACATCGGCAATTGTCCGCGGCCGGCGGGCGGCGGGTGGTCACGCTTTGCAGCGGTCCGCCTCTTCATGATCCAGCCTGCCCGGCGGCGCCCGTGGTGTAAATGCGTGCCCGCACCCATTTGGCCGCCGCGACCTGCCGCGACGTGCGCCGGGCAGGGCCGCCCGCCCGGGGCGACGGCGGCAAATGGGTGTCAGCCCCGATGTCGGCCCGCACCGGGCGAATGACCATGAAGACAGGCCCGGACCGCTCGGGCCCTACCCCTGCGCACCCGGATGCACCGCCTGCCGGTGCGCTGCCCCGTTGCGCCGAACCCCTCCTGGGAGGACCCCGTGAACCGTCACCTGGTGCTGTCAGCACCCGTGCCACCGGAAGCCGCGATCCTTGCCTGTGGGCACCGGCCCACCAGCACGGAGAACGGTCCGCCGGGCGGGCGCCCGTGAGCGTCTGGCCTGCCCTGGCCGCGACCGCCATCTTCGTGGTCGCGTTCGCGTTCATCGCCACAGAGAAGATCAACCGGGTCGCGGTGGTGCTGGGCGCCGCCGGCCTGATGGCCCTGCTCGGGCTCGTGCCCGGGTCGCACGTGTTCTACGAGCAGCACGCCGGCATCGACTGGGACGTCATCTTCCTGCTCCTCGGCATGATGATCATCGTCGGGGTGATCAAACAGACCGGGGTGTTCGAGTTCCTGGCGATCTGGGCGGCACAGCGCTCGCGGGGCCGCCCGTTCCGGCTGATGGTGCTGCTCATGGTGATCACCGCCGCCCTGTCGCCGTTCCTGGACAACGTCACCACCGTCATGCTGGTCGCCCCGGTCACCATCTCGGTGTGCCGCCGGCTGGGCGTCCCCGCCGCGCCGTACCTGATCGCCGAGGTGCTCGCCTCCAACATCGCCGGCGCCTCGACCCTGATCGGCGACCCGCCCAACATCATCATCGGTAGCCGGGCCGGGCTGAGCTTCAACGACTTCCTGGTGCACATGGCGCCGGTCACGCTGCTGATGTTCCTCGCGTTCCTGGTGCTGGCGCGGGTCATGTTCCGCCGCTCGTTCGTGCACCACCCCGAACGGTTCGAGGCCGTACGCGACATGGACGCCCGCGCCGCCATCACCGACCCGAGGATGCTGGTCCGCTGCCTGGTCGTGCTCGGCCTGGTGATGGCCGGGTTCATGCTGCACACGGTGATCCACGTCGACGTGGCCGTCGTCGCGCTGCTCGGCGCCGGGCTGATGGTCCTGGTGACCCGGGCGGACACGTCGGCCTACCTCGCCGAGGTCGAGTGGCCGACGCTGGTCTTCTTCACCGGGCTGTTCGTGATGGTCGCCGGCCTCACCGAGACCGGGGTGATCGGGTTGATCGGGGAATGGGCCAGCGGCGCCGTCGGCGACAACTTCTTCACGGCGGCGACCGGCCTGATCTTCGGTTCGGCGGTGCTCGGCGCGTTCTTCGACAACATCCCCTACACGGCGACCATGGCGCCGATCGTGGAGAACCTCGTCGCCGGCGCCCCGGATCCCGTCACCGGCGAGGCGCTGTGGTGGTCCTTCGCCCTCGGCGCCGACCTGGGCGGCAACGGCACGGCCGTGGCGGCCAGCGCCAACATCGTCGTGCTGGGCATCGCGGCCCGCGCCGGCGAGCCGATCAGTTTCTGGCAGTTCACCCGCTACGGCATCGTCACGACGGTGCTGACCACGGTGATCGCCTGGGGTTACGTGTGGCTGCGCTACTTCGCCGCGTAGCCGGGCGCGGGGGCGGGCACGACGGCGCGTCCGCCCCCGGCACGAGGGGGTCGACGTGAACCTCGGCGAGCTGTACGTGACGCTGGCCGTCGGCACCGGCGTGGTCCTGGCCAGCGTCGGCGCGGCCCGGCTGGCCACCCGGCTGGGCATGCCGGTCCTGCTGGCGTACCTCGGCGTCGGCCTGCTGCTGGGCCAGGACGTCGCCGGCTTCCCCTTCGACGACGCGGCCCTGGCGCAGGCCCTGGGCCTGGCGGCGCTGGCGGTCATCCTGGTGGAGGGCGGCCTCACCACCAGGTTCAGCGACGTACGCGGCGTGCTGGCGCCCGCGTCGGTGCTGGCCACCGTCGGCGTGTTCGTCAGCGTCGCGGTCACCGCGGGGGCGGCGTACCTGCTGCTGGACGTCGACTGGCAGATGGCGCTGCTGCTGGGGGCGATCGTGTCGTCCACCGACGCGGCGGCGGTGTTCTCCGTCCTGCGGTCGGTGCCGCTGCCCCGACGACTGACAAGCCTGGTGGAGGCCGAATCGGGGCTCAACGACGCCCCGACGCTGATCCTGGTGCTCACCTTCAGCGCCGCCACCCTCGACACCGTCGCCCCACTGTCTCTGATCGGCACGATGGCCTACCAGTTGGTCGCCGGCGGCGCGATCGGCGTGGTGACCGGGGCGGCCGGCGTGTGGCTGCTGCGGCGGCTGACCCTGCCGACCTCCGGCCTGTACCCCATCGCGACGGTCGCCTGCGGAGTGCTGGCGTTCGCGGTCGCCGGCCTGACCCAGACCAGCGGGTTCCTCGCCGCCTACCTGGCGGGGCTGGTGCTCGGCAACTCCGGCCTGGCACACCGGCGAGCCACCCACTCGGTCGCCGAGGGGCTGGGCTGGATCGCCCAGATCGGCCTGTTCGTGATGCTCGGCCTGCTGGCCACGCCCAGCGAGCTGCCCGCCGCGATCGTCCCCGCGATCGTGGTCGGCACGGCCCTGCTGCTGCTCGCCCGGCCCGCGTCCGTGCTGGTCTCGCTGGCCGCGTTCCGCATCCCGCTGCGCGAACAGGCCTTCCTGTCGTGGGCCGGGCTACGCGGCGCCGTGCCGATCGTGCTGGCCACCATCCCGGTCGTCGCGGGGGCTCCGGGCAGCGAGCAGGTCTTCAACATCGTCTTCGTGCTCGTCGTGGTGTTCACGGTCATCCAGGCGCCCACCCTGCCCTGGCTGGCGCGCCGGCTCCGCCTCGCGTCGCGCGACGTCGGGCCCGACCTGCAGATCGAACTGGCGCCGCTGGACGCCATGGACGCCGACCTCATCCACGTCACCGTCGAGGCCGGCTCCCGCCTGCACGGCGTCTACCTGCCCGAGCTGCGGCTGCCACCGCCCGCCGCGACCACCCTCGTCGTCCGCGGCGACGACACCTTCGTGCCCGACCACCACACCCGGCTACGCGTCGGGGACCAGCTCGTCGTGCTCACCACCCCACCCGTACGAGACGCCGCCGAACGGCGCCTGCGGGCCGTCGCGCGCGCCGGGCGGCTGGCCACGTGGTTCGGCGAGACCGGCCAGGCGCACACCGCACCATCCCAGGACAGGAGGCAATGATGCAGATCGAACGTGTCCCGCTGCCCGGCATCGGCGTCGGCTACACCGTGCACACCAGCGAGGGGCAGCTGCTCGGGGTCATCTGCCACCGCGGCGGGCGGCGCGACCTCGTCCTGTACGCGCCCGGCGATCCGGACACCGTCGAGCGGTCGCTGTCGCTCAGCCCCGCGGAGGCGCAGGAGGTGGCCGAGCTGCTGCACCCGGTCGCCACCGTCGACCACGTCACGCACCTGGAGCGGCACCCCGAGGCGATCAGCGTCGCCGAGCTGCCGGTCACGGCCGCGTCGCCCTACGACGGCCGGCCCCTGGCCGACGCCGTCGCGCGTACCGGCGGCGTGACCGTCATCGCCGTGCTCCGCGCGGGCCGCACGATCACGGCACCCGGGGACGGGCACGTCCTCGCCCACGGCGACGTCCTGGTCGCGGCCGGCACCCAGGAGGGCATCGGCGCGCTGAGCCGCCTGCTCGCCCTCGCGGACCCGTAGACCGCCGCGAGGTGGGCGCGTACCTGACAGTGGATGTCAGGTACGCGCGGCAGACTGCCGGGCATGACAGTCACCGCCGATCTGGCCATGGTCAACCTGGACAGCCCCGACCCCGTCGCCCACGCCGCGTTCTGGCAGCGCGTCCTCGGTGGGGAGATCACCCACAGCCAGCCGGAGTATGCGATGGTCACCGCCGGGGGCGTGGCCGTGGGCTTCGGCCTGGTCGAGGGGTACCGGCCGCCGTCCTGGCCGGACGAGGACGCCGGCAAGCGCTACCACCTCGACCTGTACGTCGACGACCTCGCGCGGGCCGAGAAGGAGTTCGTCGCCGCCGGCGCCACGAAGCCGGACTTCCAGCCCGGCGGCGACCGCTGGATGGTGCTGACCGACCCGGCCGGGCAGCCGTTCTGCATCTGCCCCCGCCCGCAGGGCTGACCCGCCGCCGGCGGCGGCCACCCGCAGGGCGGCTCACGGCAGGCGCCCCGGGGGTGCCGCGCGCGAAGGAAACGCCGCGCGCGGCACCCCCGGGGCGCGCGGACGTCGGTGTCAGCCGCGGCGGCGGGCCCGGGCCGCCCAGATGGCGTACGCGGGGTCGCGGTCGAGGTTGTGCCGGTCCCGGTCGTAGCGGCGGGTGGTGCGCGGGTCGGCGTGGCCCATCGCGTCCTGCACGTCCTCCAGCGGGACGCCCTCGGCCCGGGCGGTGGTGGCGAAGGCGTGCCGCAGCGAGTGCGGCGACAGCTTCGCCCAGGCCGCAATGCCGGCCTCCCGGGCCAGCCGGCGTACCAGCCGGAACACGGCGTGCCGGTCCAGCCGGGCCCCGGTCGCGGTGGCCAGCAGCGGGCCGGTCAGCTCGTGCACCGCCACGCCCTGGGCGGCGGCCCGCTGGGCCAGGTACGCGTCGACCGCGTACGCGGTGCCGGGGGTCAGGGCGCGGCGGCGGGACTTGCCGCCCTTGCCGACGAACCGGACGCTGCGGTGGCCCCGCTCGGCGCCCAGATCGGTCAGGTCGAGCGAGACCAGCTCCCCGACGCGCAGCCCGAGGTCGGCCAGCAGCGCGATCGCGGCACGGTTGCGGGCGGCCGTCGGCCCCGTGTCGGCCTCGGCGGCGGCGAGTAGCGCGTCCACCTCCTCGGGGCTGAGCCCCACCGTGGCGGAGTGGTCTCGGTCGATGCGGGGTCGGTCGGCGCCGGCGACCGGGTTGGCGTCCACGGCCCGCAGCTTGACCAGGAAGTCGTACCAGCTCGACAGGGCCGAGAGCCGGCGGGCGACCGTGGCCGGGGTGAGCGGCTTGCCGCTGCGCGCGGCCAGCGTCGCCTCCAACCCCCGGGCGTACTCGTTGACGTGCAGGAAGTTCGCGTGCAGCGGGTCCAGCTCGCGGGCGGCGCACCAGGCGAGCCACCCGGCGACGTCCCGCCGGTACGCGTCGCGGGTGTGCTCGGACAGCCGCCGGTTGCGCAGCCACGCCTCGGTGAAGTCGGTGGGCCCGACGGGCAGGGCCGGCGGGGGCGACTGGCGGGGCCACGCCGGGGCGTTCGGGGACAGCATGTGAAAAAGGTTCCCAGCTCCGGCTGGCAAACGGGAGGAGGCGCGCCCTACGCGATCGGCCCCGCCGCCGACGCCTCCACGACCCGCCGGTCGGCCATCCGCCAGCGCCGGTGGAAACCGACCGCCTCGGCGAACCAGGCGTCGTGGCTGGCCATCGCGAGAGTGCCCCCGGAACTGCCGCGGCGCCTCCGCTACGACGTCGAGGCGTCGAGGAAGGTCGCCCGCCCGGGGGCGGTACGGTCGGGCGGTGCGCGCGAGTCGGCTGGTCTCCCTGCTGCTGCTCCTGCAGACCCGGGGCCGGATGACCGCCTCGGAGCTGGCCGGGGCCCTGGAGGTGTCGGTGCGCACCGTCTACCGGGACGTGGAGTCGCTCGGCGCCGCCGGGGTGCCGGTCTACGCCGATCGCGGCCCCGCCGGCGGCTACCGGCTGGTCGACGGCTACCGCACCCGCCTCACCGGCTTGACCGCCGGCGAGGCGGAGGCGCTGTCCCTGGCCGGCATGCCCGGCCCCGCCGCCGAACTGGGCCTCGGGTCGGTGCTCGCTGCCGCCGAGCTGAAGCTGCGCGCCGCCCTGCCGGCGGAGCTGGCCGACCGGGGCGGCCGGATCCGGCAGCGTTTCCACCTCGACGCCCCCACCTGGTTCCGGGAGCCCGAACCCACGCCGCACCTGGCCGAGCTGGCCCGGGCGGTGTGGGAGGACCGGCGCGTCGAGGTGCGCTACCGACGGTGGAAGGCCCCGCGGGAGGTGACCCGGACGCTGGCCCCGCTGGGCGTGGTGCTCAAGGCCGGCCGCTGGTACCTGGTGGCCGACGCCGACGGGCAGGTGCGCACCTACCGGGTCGCGGCGGTCCTGGCGCTGACCGTCCTCGACGAACGGTTCGACCGCCCGGACGGCTTCGACCTGGCCCGCTGTTGGCAGGAGCACGCCGACCGGTACGAGCGCGGCGTGTACCGGGACGAGGCCCGGGTGCGGATGACGACGGCCGCGCTGGAGCTGACGGCGCACGTCCTGCCGCCGGCGATGAGCCGGGCGGCGCGGGCGGCGGCCTCCGAGCCGGACCCGGCCGGCTGGGTGCACACGACGGTGCCGATCGAGTCGGTGAAGCACGGCCACGTGGAGCTGCTCAAGCTCGGCGCGCAGGTGGAGGTGCTCGCGCCGGCCGAGCTGCGCGACCGGCTCACCGCCACCGCGCACGCCCTGGCCGCGCTCTATCCGCTCGCGGCGTGCCGCCCGGCCTGTCCCGGGAGGTGACCGGGGGCGGGACGGCCGCGCCGGTTGTCCCGCCCGCCCCCGGCGGATGCTCAGGCGTTGATCTGCTTGCGGCCGTTGCCGTCGGCCGTGGCGGTGATGGTGACGCGGCGGGGCTTGGCTCGCTCCGCCACCGGGATCCGCAGGGTCAGCACGCCGTTGTCGTAGCCGGCCTCGAGCCTGTCGGTGTCGAGGGTGTCGCCGAGGAACAGCCGCCGGGTGAAGGTGCCCATCGGGCGTTCGGCGGCGACGAGCTCGACGCTGTCGCCGGTGGGCCGGCGCCGCTCCGCCCGGACGGTCAGCACGTTGCGCTCCACGGTGCAGTCGATGCTGTCCGGGTCGACGCCGGGCAGGTCGAACGCCGCGTAGAACCAGTCACCGTCGCGGTAGGCGTCCAACGGCATGACCGCGGGGCGCGCGGCGGTGCCGAAGAACTGCTCGGTGAGCCGGTCGATCTCACGGAACGGGTCGGTGCGCATCAACATGGTCCTGCCTCCTCGGTTCTCCTGGCCGAAGGTCCTAAGTTGAGTCCTAGTGACTCAACTTGCCACTTCTCTATTTAGCGCGTGGCGCGGCCGGCGTCAACTGGAGGACCTTCTCGAACCAGTGCTCGGCGTAGACGCCGTCGTTGTACGCCGGGATCTCCCGGTAGCCGTGCCGGGCGTACAGGGCTCGGGCCTCGACGAGGTCGCTGCGGGTGTCCAGCCGGATCCGGGCGACGCCGGCGGCGCGGGCCCGCTCCTCCACGGCGGCGAGCAGGAGCGCGCCGCCGCCGCGACCGCGGTGCGCGGGACGCACGTACACCCGGGTCAGCTCCGCCCAGTCCGGCCGGAACCGCAGCCCGGCGCAGGCGGCCGGGCGTCCGTCACGGTGGGCGACGAGGAGGAACCCGGTGGGGGCGGTCAGGTCGTGGCTCGGGTCGTCGGCCATCGCCGCCGCGACCTCGCCCGGGCGGACCGGCCGGCCGTGGTAGCGGCGGACCATCTCCTCGTAGTACGCCTCGAGCAGGACCGCCGCTTCCGGGTGGTCGGGACGGGTCGGGGCCACGGTCCAGTCTGTCGTCGTCACCCGTCGATCATCACGGGCCCGGCAAGGGAATATCCGCGTGGCGGCGGAGCCCCGCCACGGCGGACGGGGCAGGTCAGGCGCGGCGGGCCGGCAGCAGCGGGATCAGCACCGCGGCCACCGCCAGGCGCATCGCACCCAGGGCGACCTTGGCGCCGGCGGTGGCCTCGGTGGCGAAGACCGGGGCGAGGGAGAGCAGGGCCAGCACCACCGCGAGGACCACCCGGATAGCAGATCGTCTTGGCGGGACCATCGCGGAACTAGCATCCGTCGTGCCCGCCCGGGCCGCAGGCCCCGGTGCCGCTGAGCCGTCCGCCGACCAGGCTCGCGATCGACCGCAGGAAGACCGCGCGATCGGCCGCGGGCAGCGCGGCCAGCACGTCGTCCTGGATCCGGGCGGCGATCCGCTGCGCCTGGTCGAGGACCCTCTCGCCCTCCTCGGTGACCTCGACGAGGCGGGCCCGCCGGTCGCTGGGCGACGGGCCCCGCCGCGCCAGCCCGGCCGTCTCCAACTGGTCGAGGGTGACGACCATCGTGGTCTTGTCGATCCCGCACAACTCGCCGAGCTGGCGCTGCGTCAGCCCACCCGCCCGGGCCTTGAGCAGCACGCAGTGCGCCCGGGGCGAGATGCCGAGTTCGGCCAGGCCCGCGGCATGCTCCGCCATCAACGCGTGACCGGCCCAGGAGAGCATGAACATGAGGTCGGGTGTGCCGCCCGGCGCACACGAGGTCATGTGCCGAGGCTAACAAGGCTGGTCCGGGGACGGACGGTTCGCGGCGCGGACGATCAGCCGCCGATGCGCCAGTAGACGCCCTGCTCCCGAGCCAGCAACTGCTCGTCGACCAGGTACCGCCGCAGCGTCACGTGGTCGGAACCCCCGCCCTCGCACCACCGGCGCAGCACCTCGTCCACCGCCCGCTCCGGATAGCGCACCCCCGGCTCGAAGGACGTCGCGACGTGCGCCAGCAGCACCCGCCGCCGGCCCCGCTGCGCCGGCAACCCGACCAGGACGCCGTCGCGCAGGAACGTGCGCAGCACCCGGTCCGCGGGCTCCCCTGCCGGCCGGGGCTCCGCCGGCGTGCGGGCGGCCTCCCGCAGCCGGTCGGCGTCCACCCGCAGCTCACCGTCGCCGTCAGCCACCAGGCCCGCGTCGACGAGCCGCCGGACCGCGGTGACCACCTGCCGGGCGGGCAGCCCGGTGCGTTCGGCCACCGCCGGGGCGTCGGCGCCGCCCAGCACGATCGCCGCGAAGACCCGCCGTCGTACGTCGTCGGCGAGCGCTCCCGCCAGAGCCTGCGCTGTCATGCCGGTCACCCTGCCAGCCGGTATACGCCCGCCGCCACGGCATTTCCGCCCGGCGGTCAGTCGCCCGGGGCCTCGGCGCGCAGCACGACCCGGCGCAGCAGGTCGGACAGCAGTCGTCGCTCGTCCGGGGCGAGGGCGGCCAGCAGCCGGTGCTCCTCGGCGCCGCCGACGTCCATGGCCCCCCGCCAGGCGGCCCGGCCCGCCTCGGTCAACTCCACGTCGACCCGCCGCCGGTCGGTGGTGGACGGGATCCGGTGCACGAAGCCGCGCCGGACCAGCGTGTCGACGCGGGCGGTGACGGAGGCGGGAGCCATCGCCATGTCACGGGCCAGGTCCGACGGCGCGGCCCGGCCCCCTCGGCCGGCCAGGGCGTGCAGGGTGTCGTACTCGTGGCCCTGCAGGTCCAGGTCGACGAGGGTCCGCTCCTTGACCTCGCGCAGGTGCCGGGTGAGGAACTGCATCCGCGTCACCGCGCCTTCGACGTCGGGGTCGAGGGTCGGCAGGATCGGCAGCCAGCGCTCGACGTGGCGGTCGACGCGGTCGCGGTCGGTCATGAGCCCACCCTATGTCGCCACCAAAATATTCGTTGTCGAAAGGTTCGGCGTCGAAGTACCTTGGTCCGGTGACTCATCCCCTCCGCGTACGCCCGTTCCGGCTGCTCTTCCTCGGCCGCACCGTCTCCGCCGTCGGCGACGCCGTCGTGCCCGCCGCCCTGGCCCTGGCCGTGCTCCGCGCGACCGGCTCGACCGGTGCCCTCGCCCTCGTGCTGGCCTGCGCGATGGTGCCCCGCCTGCTCCTGCTGCCCCTCGGCGGCGTGCTCGCCGACCGGCTCGACGCCCGCCGCGTCGCGATCCTCGCCGACCTCGTACGCTGCCTCGCGCAACTCGTCGTCGGCCTCGAACTCCTCGGCCAGGCGTCGCTCGGGGTGATCGCGGTGGCCGCCGCCGTCGGCGGCGCCGCCGGCGCGTTCGCCCTGCCCACCGCCTCGCCCCTGGTCGCCGGCACCGTCGACGCGACGCAACGGCAACAGGCCAACGCGCTGATGGGCGTCACCGCCAACGCCAGCCGCCTCGCCGGGCCCGCCCTCGCGGGCGCGCTGATCTGGGCCGCCGGCCCCGGCTGGGCGTTCGTCCTCGACGCCGCGACGTTCGCGCTCAGCGCGCTGCTGCTCGCGGTCGTCCGGGTCCGCCACGTCCCGATGCCGAAACGAAGCGTCCTCGCCGACCTGACCCACGGCTGGCGGGAGGTCCGCAGCCGCGACTGGTTCTGGACCAGCCTGCTCGGCCACGGCGTCTGGAACGGCGCCGCCGCCGTCCTGACGACCCTCGGCCCGGCGGTCGCCGTGGGACGCCTCGGCGGCGAGGGCGTCTGGGTGCTGATGCTCCAGGCCGGCGCGGTGGGCATGCTCGTCGGCTCGCTGCTCGCCGCCCGGATCCGCCCCCGCCGCCCGGTGCTGGTGGCCAACCTCGGCCTCGCCAGCTACGCCGCGCCGCTGGCCCTGCTCGCCGTCGCCGCCCCCGCCCCGCTGGTCGTCGTCGCCTACGGCGTCGCGCTGACCGCCCTCGGCTACCTCAACCCCGTGTGGGAGACCGTCGTGCAGGGGCAGTTCCCGCCCCACGTCCTCGCCCGCGTCACCTCGTACGACTGGCTGGTCTCCCTCGGCGCGATGCCGCTGGGTTACGCCCTCGCGCCGATCGCGGCGCGGGCCTGGGGCGAGGGCATGCCGCTGCTCACTGCGGGCGTGCTGGTCCTCGTCGCCTGCGCCGGCACCGCCGTCGTGCCCGGCGTACGACGACTCACCACGGCGCCGCGCGACGGCGCCCTCGCGACCGCCGCGCGGTGAACGGTCACAGCGGGTGACCCGTCGTGGCGTCCACGTGGTCGGGGACCGGGTCGTGCCGGTCCCCGACGCTGGAGGTGCCCGACGGCTCGAACATCAGGATCGACGCGCCACCCGGCGACGACGGGCGGTGCTCCACCCCGCGCGGCACCACGTGCACCGCGCCCCGGGGCAGCACCACCTCCCGCTCGGCGCCACCGTCGCCGTCGCGCAGGGCGATGCGCAGCTCGCCCTGCAGCACCAGGAAGAACTCGTCGGTGTCGTCGTGCGCGTGCCAGACGTGCTCGCCGGCGACCTTCGCGATCCGCACGTCGTAGTCGTTGACCCGGGTGACGACGCGCGGGCTCCACAGCTCGGTGAAGCTGGCGAGCGCGCTCGCCAGCCCGATCGGCTCGTTTCTCACCCGGTCATCCTCGCGGCGCGCGGCGACTCCTGTCAGCCCCCGACGTCGCCCGCCGGTCAGCGGCGGATCAACCCGCGGGCCCGGGCGGCGGCGACGGCGGCGGTGCGGGAGTCGACCCCGAGCTTGCCGTAGACGTGGACCAGGTGCGTCTTGACGGTGGCGTGGCTGACGTGCAGCCGCCGGCTGATCTGCTGGTTGGACAGCCCGTCGGCGACGAGCTGGAGGACCTCGGTCTCGCGTCGGCTCAGCGCGGTGCCCGGGGCGCGCATCCGGTCCATCAGCCGGTGGGCGACCGCCGGGGCGAGAGCCGACCTGCCGGCCGCGGCGGCGCGCACCGCCGCGGCGAGTTCCTCGGGCGGGGCGTCCTTGAGCAGGTACCCCGACGCGCCGGCCTCGACCGCGGCGAGGATGTCGGCGTCCGTGTCGTACGTGGTCAGCACCAGCACGACCGGGCCGCCCGCGCGCGCGGTGATGGCGGCGGTGGCCTCGGCGCCGTGCATGCCCGCACCGAACTGCAGGTCCATCAGCACCACGTCCACCCGGTCCCGTTCGGCGAGCGCGACGGCCTGCTCGGCGGTGGCGGCCTCGGCGACCACCTCGAGGTCGGGTTCGGTGGCGAGGACGGCGCGCAGGCCGGCCCGGACGACCGGGTGGTCGTCGGCCAGCAGCAGCCGGATCGGATCGCTCATGCGCCCGCCGGTGCCCCGGCGTACGGGCGGGCGAAGGCGACGGTCAGCGCGGTGCCCCGGCCGGGCGTCGACTCCACGGTCAGCGTGCCACCCAGCTCCTCGGCCCGCGCCCGCATCGCCGCCAGCCCGAACCCGCCGTCCCCGCGACCGGCGACGGCGCCGGGGTCGAAGCCGCTGCCGTCGTCGACCACGGCCAGGACGACGCCGTCCTCCTGGTACCGCAGCGTCACCTCGACGCGGGTGGCCCCGGCGTGGCGCACGGCGTTGGCCAACGCGGACTGGGCGATGCGCAGCAGCGCCACCTCGTGCGGGGTCGGCAGACGCACCGCCGTCCCGTCGAGGTCACAGTCCACCGCCAGCCCCGACCGGGCGGCGGTCGTGGCGCACAGCCGCCGCAGCGCCGCCGGCAGCGAGCCGCCGTCGAGACCGGGCGGCGCCAGGGCACGCACGAACCGTCGGGCCTCCACCAGGTTGTCCTGCGCCGTCCGGCGGGCCTGCTCGACGTGGTCGCCGGCGACGTCGAGCCGCTCCGGCAGGGCCCGCTGGGCGGCGCGCAGCAGCAGTTGGATGCTGGACAGCCCCTGCGCGAGGGTGTCGTGGATCTCGCGGGCCAGGCGTTCGCGTTCGGCCAGGACGCCGGCGGCGTGCTCGGCGGCGGCCAGTTCGCTGCGAGTGGCGGTCAGCTGCTCGATCAACCGCCGGCGGTGTTCGCTCTCCCGGTACAACGCCTGGTAGCCCAGCACCGTGCCGACGGAGACGGCGGCGCCGAGGACCGGCCCGAGCACCACGCCCGGCGTGACGCCCCCCTGGTGGGCGACCACGCCACCCACCGCCGCCACCGTCGTCGCCGCCACCGCGACGAGCCCCCACCGGACCGGCAGCAGGTGCAGGTGCAGCAGGAACAGGGGGAACGCGAGCCACACCCCGTCCGGGGTCAGGCCGAGCAGCACCAGCCACCCGACGGTCAGCGCCGCCAGCCACGCCGCCGCCGCGCGACGGGACCGGCGGACCGGCGGCAACGCGGCACCGACGGCGTAGCCGACGGCCAGCGCCGCCGACGCCGCGAGCACGGCGGAGCGGTCCGGCGCCTGCCCCGCCAGGGCACGTCCGGCGACCAGCACGAGCAGACCCCCGACCAGCAGGTGCAGGCAGACGCGCAGCACGCGCAGCGGCCGGGTGAGCGATTCCGGGTTCACGATGACTCCAGGCTAGGGCGTGCACGGCCGACGCCATCAACCAAAGGGTTGATCCTGACGTGCGTACTTCGACGCCACGGGCCCGATCCGCGGCGCGATGCCGACCCGCGTGGACCGGGCGAGGGTTGGTGCCGGGCCGCCGCCGCGGCCCCGCCCACCAACGGAAGGTTGCTGCCCTCGTGTTCGTCGCGTGGAGAGATCTGCGGTTCGCCAAGGGCCGGTTCGCCCTGATGGGAACGGTCGTGACGCTGATGACGCTGCTGGTCGTCCTGCTGTCCGGCCTGACCGCCGGGCTGGGCCGGGACAGCACCTCGGCCATCACCGACCTGCCCGCCGACCACCTGGTGTTCTCCGCTCCGGCCGACGGGCAGAAGCTCTCCTTCACCGAGTCGACCGTCACCCGGGAGCAGTGGCTGCGCTGGCGGGCCGTCCCGGGGGTGCGCAGCGCCGCCCCACTCGGCATCACGACCACCAGGGTCAGCGCCGGCGACCGCACCGCCGCGCTGTCCGCGTTCGGCGTCACGTCCGACTCGCACCTGGCCCCCGGCACCGTCGCCGCCGGGCAGGCCGTGCTGTCCCAGGGTGCGGCCGAGGCCCTGGACGCCCGGCCGGGCCAGGACGTGGTCGTCGGCGGTCGGCGACTGACCGTCGCCGCGGTGGCCGGCGACGCCTCCCACAGCCACACCCCGGTCATCTGGACCGACCTGGCCGACTGGCAGCACCTGGCCCCCGGCGCCGCCGCCGACTCCGCCACCGTCATCGCGCTGACCACCGCCCCCGACGCCAACCTGGCCGACGCCGACCGACAGCTGGACACCCGCACCGTGACCCGTACGGCAGCGCTGTCCGCGATCGGCTCGCACACCGCCGAGAACGGCTCGCTCCAGCTCATGCGCGGCATGCTGTTCGCGATCTCCGCCCTGGTCATCGGCGCGTTCTTCACCGTGTGGACCATCCAGCGCGGCCCCGACATCGCCGTGCTGAAGGCGCTCGGCGCCACCACCGGCCACCTGCTGCGCGACGCCCTCGGGCAGGCCCTGGCGCTGTTGCTCGCCGGCACGGCCGTCGGCACCGGGCTCGCCGTCGCGATCGGCGCCGCGGCGGCCGGCGCCGTGCCGTTCGCGCTCACCGCCGGATCCGTCCTGCTGCCGGCCGCCGTGACGATCGCGCTCGGCGCGGCCGGCGCCGCCCTCTCCGTCCGCCGCATCACCTCCGTCGACCCGCTGACCGCCCTGGGGAGTGCCCGATGAGCCTCGACCTGTCCGACGTCACGCTGACCTACCCCGACGGGGACACCCGGCTGACCGCGCTCGACCGGGTCAGCCTGAGCGTGCCGGCCGGCACCACCACCGCCGTCATCGGCCCGTCCGGATCCGGCAAGTCCAGCCTGCTGGCGGTGGCCGCCACCCTGATCACCCCCGACTCGGGCCGGGTCGTCATCGCCGGCACCGACGCCACCGGCCTCAGCCGGCGGCAGACCACCGCCCTGCGACGCGCGAAGGTCGGAATCGTCTTCCAGCAGCCCAACCTCATCGCCTCGCTGACCGCCGCCGAACAGTTGCAGGTGATCGCCCACCTCAGCGGCGGCTCCCGCCGCGCCGGGCGCGACCGCGCCGCCCGGTTGCTGGCCGCGGTAGGGCTGACCGGGCAGGCCGACCGCCGCCCGCACCAGCTCTCCGGCGGGCAACGCCAGCGGGTCAACATCGCCCGCGCCCTGATGAACGACCCGGCGGTGCTGCTCGTCGACGAGCCCACCAGCGCGCTCGACCACGAGCGCGGCGCGGCGATCATCGATCTGCTCACCGAACTCACCCGGCAGCGCGGCACCGCCACCGTCCTGGTCACCCACGACCGGGGGCACCTCGACCGCGTCGACGAGGTCGCCGAGATGGTCGACGGCCGACTGCGCGTCCCGACGCGGACCTGACCCGCCCGGGAGGCCGGCGCGGACGCCCGCAGGATCCACGCCGACGGGGCAGCGCGGGCCGGCCCTGCGGGGCCATGATGTGCGGATGGTCGATCCCGTCGCTGACGTCGCCGCCCGGGCACCCCGCCGCGCGACGCCCGCGGACGGCCGTCCCACCCCACGTGGGCCTCGGGCCACCGGCCCCTGGGCGGTCGCGGCGGCCACGACGGCAGTGCTCCTGCTGCTCTCCGGCCGCTACGGCTACCACCGCGACGAGCTGTACTTCCTGCTCTGCGGCCGGCATCTCGACTGGGGCTACGTCGACCAGGGCCCCCTGGTCCCGGCGCTGGCCCGGCTGATGGACACGATCGCCCCGGGCAGCCTGGTGGCGCTGCGCACCCCGTCGGCGGTGATCGGCGGCGCGGCGGTCCTGCTGGTCGCCGCGATCGCCCGTGAGTTCGGCGCCGGGCGAGGCGCGCAGACCTACGCCGCGTTTCTCGCCGCGACCGCCGGCATCGTCCTCGCCGGCGGTCACCTGCTCAGCACCACCAGCGTCGACCTGCTGGTCTGGTTGGCCGCCGCGCTGGGCACGGTGCGGCTGCTGCGCACCGGCGACAGCCGTTGGGCTCTTGGCGTCGGGCTCGCGCTCGGCGTCGGCATGCTCAACAAGCTGCTGCCGGCCCTGCTCGCCGTGGGCCTGCTGGCCGGGCTCCTGATCGCCGGGCCGCGGCCGCTCCTGCGCGACCGGTGGGTGCTCGCTGCCGCCGCCGTCTTCCTGCTGCTCGCCGCGCCGACCGTGACGTGGCAGGCGGCACACGACTTCCCGCAGCTGTCGGTGGCCGCCTCGATCGCCGGCGGCGACAGCTCCTACAGTGGCCGGCTCGACGCGCTCGTCCTCCAGGTCGTCATCATCAGCCCCCTCACGGTGCCGATCTGGGTCGCCGGGCTGGTGACGCTGCTGCGCCGGCCGGCCTGGCGGGCTTATCGGGCCGTCGGGTGGGCCTGGCTGGTGGTGGTCGCCATCGTGCTGCTCGCCGGCGGCAAGGGCTACTACGACGCCCCGCTGCTGCTGGTGCTCACCGCCGCCGGGGCGGTCGTCACCGCCGGCTGGGCCGCCCGAGGTCGCGTGCTGCCGCGCCGGGCCCTGCTGACCGGGGGCGCCGTGCTGACCGCCGGCAGCAGCGCGGTGCTGCTGCTGCCGGTCCTGCCCGCCGACCGACTGCCCGGCTTCGTCGTCGCCGCCAACTACGACGCCGGCGAGACCATCGGCTGGCCCGCGTTCGCCGACTCGCTCGCCACCGTCCACCGTGGCCTGCCCGCCGAGCAGCGACAGCGGGCCGTCATCCTCACCGCCAACTACGGCGAGGCCGGTGCCGTGGCCCGCTACGGCCCGGCGCGCGGCCTGCCGCCCGCCTACTCCGGCCACAACAGCATGGCCGCCTTCGGCCGCCCCCCGGAAACCGCGGACGTGGTGCTCGCGGTCGGGTTCGCACGGCCGGACCGGCTGCGCAGTTGGTTCGCCGAGGTTACCCTCGCCGGCCGGGTGGACCAGCGGGTCGAGGTCGACAACGACGAGAACGGCGGGCCGATCTGGGTCTGCCGCGGCCTGCGGCGTCCGTGGGCCGCGATCTGGGACACCGAGGTACGCCACCGCGGCTGATCGGCGACCGGGGGCCCGCTCTGGCGACTCACGGCTCGTACGCCCGCGTCGGGCCCGCCCTGCGCCACGCAACCGGGTACGGCAGAGTGGCACCCGACGACCGAGGACGGGCCCCGACGGGCCGGGCGGAAGGATGGTGGCCGTGGAGGGTCCGACCGGGGTGGTGTTCCCCAAGACCGACGCGGGGCGCAGCACCTCCGCGCTCGGGCGGGCCGTCGTCGCCGACGCGCTGCGTGCCGTCGACCCGGTCGGCGCGCGTTCGGCCGAACACGAGACGAACTGGCGGCACGGATACCTCGGGCACTTCCGGCGGCTCGTCGAGGCCGGACTGCTCTCCCGCGACGCCGCGGTCACCATCGCCCGGGACGGGCTCGCCGCGCTGCACCGCCGGATGACCGTGGTCCGCGCCGACGGCACCGAGATCGGCCTCGGCGAGGTGTTCACCACCGCCACCGACGTCGCACCGCTGCACACCGCGACGGTCGCCGGCACCGGTGAGGTCGAGCGCGAGCTGTCCCTGCCGTACCGGGGCCAGCGGCTGCGCGGCGACGACCTGCGCCGCCGGCTCGACGCCTGGGTCACCGCCGGCGTCGTCGAGCCGTCCTGTGCCGAGGCCGTACGCGCCGTCATGGCGAACCCCGCCTGGCTCGACCTGCGCGACCAGCGCATCGTGGTGCTCGGCGCGGGCGCCGAGATGGGCCCGCTGCCGTCCGTGCTGCGCTGGGGCGGCGACGTGGTCGCCGTCGACCTGCCGCGGCCGGAGATCTGGCGGCGACTGCTGCACACGACGCGCCGCGGCGGCGGCCGGCTCCACCTGCCCGTGCCCGCCGGCACCGGCCCCGACGACGAGGCGCTGGCCGCCCGCGCCGGCGCCGACCTGCTGCACAACCTCCCGCAGGTGGCCGACTGGCTGCTCGGCATCGACGGCCGGCTCGTGCTCGGCAACTACGTCTACGCCGACGGCGCGACCAACGTCCGGGTCGCCACGGCCGTCGACGCGCTCACGCTGCGGCTGCAGGACCGCCGCGACGACGTGGCGCTCGCCTTCCTGGCCACCCCCACCGACGTCTTCGCCGTCCCCGGCGACGCGGTACGCCACGCCGAACGGGGCTACGCGGCGCGCGGGATCGTCCGCCGGTCGCTGCGGGTCGCCTCCGGGGGCAGGCTCCTGCATCGCAACTACCCGCCGGGCGTCGACCCCGGCGTCAACGACAGTCTGGTCCCCCAGCAGGGGCCCAACTACGCGCTGGCGAAGCGGCTGCAACGGTGGCGGGCAACGGTGGCCCGCGACGCCGGGTCCACCGTGTCGTTCGCGGTGGCGCCGCCCACCCGCACCCGCTCGGTGCTGCGCAACCGGGCGCTGGCTGCCGCGTACGCGGGCGCGCACCGGTTCGGCATCGAGGTGTTCGAGCCGGCCACCAGCAACACGCTGATGGCCGCGCTGCTGGTGCACGCCCTGCGCACCGGCGGGCCGCCGCTGCCGCACCCGTGGCAGGACGAGGCGTACGCCGCGGCGCACGGCGGCCTGTGGCGGGTGCCGTACGCCCCGCGAAGCGCCCTGGGCCTCGCCGTCCTGCTGGGCTTCGGGGGCGCGCGCGCCTGACCGCTTCCCGCGGCGGCCCACCGCTCCTGGAACCCGGGCGCGACGTCGCCTGGCTCACCCGGATCGGATGCAACCTGGGCTGCGGCCGCGAGTGGCGCGGAGAAATCACCCGATCCGGGTGATGCGGCCATGCCTCGCTGCCGGTCAGGGTGGGTACGCGGCTCATCCTGGCTCGGCACCCATTCGAGGGAGGCGGACGTGTCGAACCCCACCACGAGCTTCTTCCAGGCGCTCGCCCGTCGCGGCCACGAAACCCTCGTCGAGGAGGCCACCGCGACCATGCGGTTCGATCTCACGCACGAGCAGGGCGTCGACCGCTGGTTCGTGGCAATCGAACGGGGCGATGTCCGCGTTTCTCGGGACGAGGGCAAGGCCGACTGTGTCTTCCACGGCAGCCGGGCGACCTTCGACCGGATCATCGGTGGCCAGTCACAGATGTACCCTGCGTGGTTGCGCAACGAGATCAGAACGGAGGGTGACGTCCGGCTGTTCCGCCTCTTCGGCCGGCTCCTACCGGCGCCGCCCGGAGCCCGTCACCCCCGGGATCTCGGCCGTGAGCGGAGACGTGTGGCATGAGCGACGGCCTCGTCCGGCTGCTGGACGGCAACACGTTCGTGGTCAGCGAGGAGACGGGCGACATCGACGCGACCCCCACCATCCCGACCGGTTTCTTCTCGTTCGACACGCGATTCCTGTCGAAATGGATCCTGTCCATCAACGACGAGCGCGTCAACGCGCTCACCGTCGAGGAGGTCGAATTCTTCGAGAGCCGAATGGTCGTCGTCCCGGCCCTGCCCAATCCGCTCGTCGACGTCGGTGTTTCGGCCGTTCGCGACCGCTCCATCGGTGGAAGCTTCACCGAACGGCTGACGGTGATCAACCATGAACCCAAGCCCGTCGACCTACGGATCCGGATCGACGTCGAGAGCGACTTCGCCGACCTTTTCGAGATCAAGGACGTGCGGAACAAGTCCGGGACGTACTACACGCGGATCGATGCCGGGTGCCTACGCCTCGGCTACCAGCGGGAGGAGTTCTGCCGGGAAACCCTGGTCTCGTCCACTGTGCCGGCCCGAGTCGACGAGCAGGGGCTGACGTACCACGTTCGGCTCGGACCGCACGGTCAGTGGATCACCAACCTGCACGTGCAGGCGCTGGGCCTGGGCGGGCGCGACCTCCGGGAGAGCCTGGAGGGCAGACCCGGTCGGGCCCGAGCGGAGATACGACAGGACCTGGCCGACTGGCTCGCGGAGGCACCCCGCCTCACCTGCGACTCCCCCACGTTGGCGATGACCTACCGGCGCAGCCTGGCTGACCTCTCCGCGCTGCGTTTCGCGCCGCTGGCCGCCGGCGCACATGCCATCCCCGCCGCCGGCCTGCCGTGGTTCATGGCGATCTTCGGCCGGGACAGCATCCTCACCAGCATCCAGGCGCTGCCGTTCGCGCCCGACCTCGCCGCCACGACGCTACACATGCTTGCCCTGAGGCAGGGTGTTGCCCTGCACGACTTCCGGGAGGAGGAGCCGGGGAAGATTCTCCACGAGATGCGGTACGGGGAGACGACCGCGTTCGAGGAGCAGCCGCATGCGCCCTACTTCGGTAGCGCCGACGCGACACCTCTCTACGTCATCCTGCTCGACGAGTACGAGCGGTGGACCGGCGACTCCGCCACGGTTCGGCATCTCGAGCGTTCCGCGAGGGCCGCCCTGAACTGGATCGACGAGTACGGCGACATCATGGGCGACGGCTACGTCTGGTACCAGCGCCGCAACGAGCGCAACGGGCTGGAGAACCAGTGCTGGAAGGACTCCTGGGACTCGATCTCGTTCCGGGACGGCCGGCTGCCCAGCCTGCCCCGGGCGACGTGTGAACTGCAGGGCTACGCCTACGACGCCAAGATCCGCGGCGCGCGGCTGGCCCGCGAGTTCTGGCACGACCCCGCGTACGCCGACCGCCTCGAACAACAGGCAGCCGAACTCAAGCAACGCTTCAACCGCGACTTCTGGGTCTCCGACGGCGAGTACTACGCCCTCGCCCTCGACGGCGACGGCCGCCAGGTCGACGCCCTCTCCTCCAACATCGGCCACCTCCTGTGGAGCGGCATCGTCGACGAATCCCGAGCACCGAAGATCGCCGAACACCTGCTCGGACCCCGCCTGTTCTCCGGCTGGGGCGTACGCACCCTCGCCACCGGCGAGGGACGTTACAACCCGATCGGCTACCACGTCGGCACCGTCTGGCCGTTCGACAACTCCTTCATCGCCTGGGGGCTACGCCGCTACGGATTCCACCAGGAGGCCGGGCACATCGCCGAGGGAATCATCGACGCCGCGGAACACTTCGACGGACGACTGCCCGAGGCGTTCGGCGGCTACGAGCGGACGCTGACCAGATATCCCGTGCTGTACCCCACGGCGTGCAGCCCACAGGCATGGTCCACCGGCACCCCCCTGCTCCTGCTGCGAACCATGCTCGGCATGGAGCCACGCGGCGAGCACCTCGTGACCAGACCGGCCGTGCCCCCGAGCATGGGCCGGATCGAACTGCTCCACATCCCCGGACGGTGGGGCAGAGCCGGAGCCCTCGGACGCGCCCACCCGAAGCGACCCTGACCGCGGCAGGGCGCCCGCCGGGCCGACGCCGACGACAACGCCGTGCCGGTCAACACCCACTACGCCGGGCTCACTCGACGCGCCGTCCGACACGCAGGACGCTCAGGTAACGGCGTGCAGCTCGGTCGCCCATCCGCGTGCGGACGCGCTCGGCGATGGCGTCGAGCAGAGGCTCACGGACGTCGCGATCGAGCCTGCGGTACGGCGACGTCGAGCGAAGGAGATCGGCGAAGCCGTCCCCGTCGAACCACTGAACGGTCGGGTACCAGCGCACGATCGTCGGGCCGAACAGGCCGCCGGAATCGTCGACCAGTCCCCAGCCCTCGTCGGTGGTGCGCACGTCGTCCTCCAACGGCGGATGGCCCCAGTCGGGGTTCCCGGGGGAGATCTGCTCGTGCAGATCGGCGGTCTCGGCGTACACCTCCGGCTCCCCAGGCCGGCGGACGACGACGTGGCCGAGCAGCGCCATCCAGCCCCCGGGACAGAGCACGTCGTGCGCTCGCCGCCAGCCGATCGACGGATCGACCCAGTGCCACGCCGAGGCAGCCACGAGGACGTCGAAACGTCGACCGCGATCGGCCCACTCCTCGAACGTCGACGTCTCGACTCTCACGTTGGAGAAGGTGGCGACCCGTTGGCGAGCGAGTGCCGCCATTCCCGCGCCCGGCTCGATGGCGGTCACCGAGCATCCGAGCGCTGCCAGCGAACGCGTTGCCTGACCGGTACCGCAACCCACCTCAAGCACCGACGACCATTCGTCCGTGCCCGTGACGGCGACGAGGTCCGCGAACAGCTCGTCGGGGTATCCCGGCCGGACCCGGTCGTAGAGCTCCGGCACCTCGTTGAACACCCGACCCAGGTCACGTCGGCTCGGCCCCGCCATCGCACCACCCTGTCGAGACTGTCGTGCCGATCCTGGGCAAGGATACGGAGGGGCGCACCGGGTGGTCGGCAACGCACGCCCAACTCGCGCAAGGTCATTCCTGACGCCAGTCTCCGCACCGACAGTCCGAGCCGCGCCGGCCGGCCGCAATCCGCCAGATCGTCCGCCAAGTCATCCATCGGCAGCTCAGATTTCAGGTGTAGGTTCCCGTTGCACATGTCGCCTTCTCATGGAAATGTCACCCGAGATGTCGCTTGCGCCATTTCCGTGAGACGCGATTCGGCGTGGCGTCCATCGATCTCGATCCAGGGCAGCGAGGCCATCCCACACGCGGCGTGGGATGGTGACAGCCAGGGAGGCAGCGACATGTCCAGCGGGCAGTTGTACGACACCATCGGAGCCACTTACACCGTGACGCGGCGCACCGAGCCGCGGATCGCCGCAAGGATCTGGGCCGCGCTCGGCGACGCACGGACGGTACTGAATGTCGGGGCCGGCACCGGCTCCTACGAGCCCCGCGACCGCGACGTCACCGCAGTGGAACCGTCGGCGCTCATGCGGGCGCAGCGCCCCGCAGACGCAGCGCCGTGCGTGGCTGCCGCCGCGGAGAGCCTCCCGTTCGAGGACCAGTCCTTCGACGCCGCGATGGCTGTTTCCACCGTGCACCACTGGCCGGACCCGATCGCCGGGCTGCGCGAGATGCGGCGCGTGGCCCGCCGCGTGGTGGTGTTCACGCACGACGCCAGTGACACCGGATGGCGCCGCCGGTTCTGGCTCACCCGCGACTACCTGCCCGAGGTCGCAGACCTTCTCGCCGGCCGACCCTCGCTGACCGAGCAGGCCCGCGCGATCGGAGCCCGCATGGAGCCGGTGCTCATTCCGTGGGACTGCGCCGACGGCCTCTTCGAGGCCTACTGGCGCCGGCCCGAGGCATACCTGGACGATCAAGTACGCCGCGGTGTGTCGGTATGGGCCAGAGTCGGCCCGGAGGCCGAGCAGCGGGCAGTGCGCAGCCTCCGTGCGGACCTTGTCTCGGGCCGGTGGGCCGAACGCAACCGCGACCTCGTCGCTCTCGACGCGGCAGAGCTCGGCCTTCGCCTGCTCGTAACCTGAACCCCGCCGCGGACTGGCGGTCGGCTGGGTTTCCAGTCATGGGCGGGCTGCGCACTGCAATGGCTGTACGGCGGTCTGCGTGCACCCGCGTCTGACGGTCCTCGCGCCGAGTCGGCGGTCCGGTGCTACCCCTTGTCGATGCGCGGGCCCAGCCGCGGATGCGGCCGGGGGTGATGTCGGGCCGGGGGCGACGGCGATCTCGGCCGCCGTCACCCAGCGCGTACCGTCCCGCCAGATCACGCTTCCATCGCAGGGCTCGATTCCGGCATGAGCTGCGCGTCCCGTGCGAGGAGGTAGCGGGCAGCCGCCATGAGCGCCTCGGGCGAGTCCTGGAACGCGCCGAGGCCAGCGTTGCACTCGGCGCAGAGCAGGCCGCGCACCCGCCGGGAGTTGTGGCAATGGTCCACGACGAGGCGGAACGGCTCGGAGTTCGGCGTCCCGTCAAGTCGTGGCCGGCCTCGGGACCTGACCCTCAGTTCGCTCTCGTGTTTGCCGCAGATGGCGCACCGGTAGTCCTGGGCCTCGCGCCGCGCGTCGTACTCCTGCGGCCTGATCCGGTAGAAGGACCAGAGGTTGTCGGCTCGGACCTTGTCCGGATTGGCCCTGCGGTTCCTGTGGTTGTTGGCGCGGGCGTACTCGCGGCACGGGGCGCACGAGAGCAGCTCGCGTCCGGCCTTCATGAAGCTGTCGAGCGGTCGCGTCTTCTCGCATCGGCTGCACACTTTGGACACGTCACAACGATATCGCATTTTGTTGTTACCCAAGAACAGTCATTATGATGTGCGTCCGGTTTGCCGGCCTTGTCCACACCAGTTAGCGGAATGTCATTACCGGTAATCCGATAATCGATGTGGGCGGCTCTAGCCGTGTCTCCTGGATCATGGCTTGGGGTGGTCCGGTTTCGCCCGTAGCCAGATGAGGATGTCGGCGATCTGCACGGTGGTCCGGTAGCGGCAGGCGAGCTTGTCGTACCTGGTGGCCACGGCGCGGAACTGCTTGCGCCGGTTCATCAGCCGTTCGATGGTGTTGCGCTGCCGGTAGCAGTGCGGGCGGAACGTGGGCGGGCGGCCACCGCGTGACCCTTTGCGGGCCCGGTTGGCTTTCTGGTCGTCCTTTTCTGGAATGTCGCTGGACCTGGCTCGTGTTGGCCGCCTACACCCAGCTGCGTCTCGTCCGAGGCGCCGTCGCCGACCTGCGCCAGCCCTGGGAACGCCCAACATCGCCCGAGCGACTCACGCCCGCCCGCGTCCGGCGAGGGTTTCGGCACCTGCGCAGCAAAGCCGGCGCCCTGCCAGCCAGTATCCCAAAACCCGGCAAACCCGGCGCAGGACGACCGCCAGGCTCCCGCAACCGCCGGCCCGCACCCCACCACGACGTGGGGAAGACCGCCAAACGCGCCCTGAGCATCACCGCTCACAAGCAACAGAAAGGTTAAAGATCAAGCTCACTCCTCGGCTATTCGAACTGGTCTACCGGTTGCGGCATCCGGTCGGCGTCGATCGCGCGTTGCAGCTCGGTGCAGACCAGGTCCGCGATCTGCTCCCGGGCCTCCGGGAAGTGTCGCCACGCGAGGTCTCCCACCGGCCCGAAAGCCCAGGGCTCAGTCGACATCCGCCATCTCCAGGTAAGGCTGTATCCGACAGGGAAAGAACCTCCGGCCGTCACCGGTAGAGGCGATCCGGCAGCCCACATCGTCGAGGCAAGCGGCCTCGATCTTGCGCGTCGAGCGCACGCCTTTGCAGTAGCAGTACAGCACCAAGCCCAGCAACACCTGCGGCGGATACGCCGCCGCGCCTTGGCCATCAGCACGATAGCCCCGCAGGAACCCGGACAGGTCGAGCTCACCGACGACCTTCAGGACCTGCCAGCACAGATGCTGCGGCGGCAGCCACCCACGCACGTCATGCCTAATCGGCGCCGAGTCGTCCGGGCTGCAGGAGATGAAGTTGTATCCCACGGCACGACATGATCATCCACTGTAGGCGATAGACAGCAAGAACTCTTGACAGCCGAAGATCGAAAGCTGTGCGACAGGCTCCCGGCAATCCCGCCTGCGCACCGAAACCCTCCCGGCCAGGACCCGGCCGACCACCCGGACTGCCCAACCACCACCCGGCAGCCCGCCACGACGTCCACATCGTCACCAGCACAAAGACGAAAGGCGGCACGAAGAAAACGAAGAACTCGAATAACCCGAGGCCACGCCGCACGGGTTAAAAATCAAGCTAGTGCTCCAGCCAGGGATTGTGATCACGGCTCGGTGCGGGCTTGTCGGGCGGTGACTGGTCAGGTGCTCGTCGGCGGGTCGGCTTGACCTGGGGCGTTCGGGTTGGATCATGGTTGGGTGTGCGGAACGCCGTCGATCGTGGAGCT